>JBAUFP010000272.1:0-3453 GCA_049679205.1 bacterium
GGATGAAAGTGCAAGATTCGCTGAATTTTCCAATAAACCATTTTACTGAAATATTGTCTAAATCCCATAAATCAGTATTATCTGATTTATCTACAAAAGTGTGATAAATTGATAAAACTAAGGAGAAAGCAAATGAAGCAAAAACACGGGAAGATCAGCTCAGATGGTTCGAAAAATGGAGAGAAATGCTGTAAGGTCGAGTCAGTTATCTCGATCGACGAACGCGGTCAGCTGGTGTTGCCAAAAGACATACGGGATAGCGCCGGCATTCAGCCTGGCGACAAATTCGCCGTGATTCCATGGGAAAAGGGCGGTCAGTTATATTGCATTTCACTGATGAGGGTCGAGCAACTGGCCGATTCGTTGAGAAGTGCCCTTATCCCGCTATTGCGTGAATTTGAACAAGAACCTAAAAAGAAAGGGGGACAAAATGAAGGACAATGAGATAAAGCAAATCGTGCGCAAGAGCTACGCCAAGGCGGCAAAGCGCGCATCATGCTGCGGACCGCGGCCAAAACAAGAAAGTGGGTGTTGTACGGATACAAAGAGCAAGGGCATAGGATATACTACCCAGGAGCTCAGATCAGTACCCGAAGGTTCAGATCTGGGCCTGGGTTGCGGCAATCCGGTCGCAATCGCCAGCCTGAAATCGGGCGATACTGTACTCGACCTAGGCGCCGGAGCGGGTTTCGACTGCTTCCTGGCCGCGAAGAAGGTCGGCCAGAATGGTAAGGTTATTGGGGTCGATATGACGCCCGAAATGATTGATAAGGCAAGAGAGAATGCTCAAAAAGCCAATTATCGTAATGTGGAATTCCGACTGGGCGAAATCGAGCATCTCCCGGTTGCCGACAATGCGATTGATGTCATTATCTCTAACTGCGTTATCAACCTTGCACCCAGCAAACACGATGTGATGAAAGATGCTTACCGCGTACTCAAACCGGGCGGCCGTATCGCCATATCCGACCTCGCGCTGCGCGGGGAGTTGCCAAAAAAGATAAAGGATGATATAGCTGCTTACGTGAGTTGCGTGGCTGGCGCAATACACATAGATGACTATAAGAAGGCAGTTCAAGCCGCAGGATTCAAGGACGTGAAATTCACGGTCAACCAAGCCGCGAGCTGCAGCGAACAGGCTGAAGATAAGAAAGCCGCCGCGGCGCTCAAATTGACTACCGATGAATTCAAATCATTGTCCGAAGTCGTTGTCAGCGTATATATTGAGGCCAAAAAATAATATTTGAAGAAAATAGGGAGTAACCATGTTCAGGGAAATATCTGAAAAGATGCCATGTACGGAGAAGTTCCTCAGGTGGATACTTCCCCGTGGCCTGTTGATGATTCTAGTCCTGGTGGTTTGCGTGTTCTTCATTGGTAACACGCGTAGAATAGAGACCGGAATCATAGAATACAAACTTATAACAGGAAAGAACGATCAGATCCCGTATGTTCTCTTAGTCAACATGGATAGGCAGAATATTGCGGTCGCAGAAAAGATGAGAAACATTGTACAAAGTGAATACGCGGAAACGCCCATCGATCGGGCGTTGGAAGGTGAAATGCACAGGTACTTCACTGATGTTCAGTATAATGTCGTGGTCAGATTATCGGGAGATAATACACTCAAGAGTTTCACCGTAGCGAGAGAGATATTTAATGCTGCTCAAACAAATTCGATGATAAGGTTTGAGATAGCGACTCCGTATAGCAATAAGATTACTAGAATTGTCCCCGAGGATAGTAAAATGCTTGTGGTTGATACAAATCACCCGCCGGTTACTGAAACGAGACAGGTCATGTATCAGTAAACTGGATGTATACCTGGCAGAGAATGATGGAGGAATTGTGAAAAAGAAGTACAATGGCAATTTAGTGAACCCATTGCCCGTAGCATTGGTCGGTACATTGATCGACGGTCGTCCAAATTACTGTGTGATCGGCTATATTTCGCCTTTCAATTTTGGCAAGCATATCTTTTTCAGCTTGTATAAAAAACGATACACTTGGACCGGTATTGAACAGAATAAAACATTCAGTGTGAACATACCTTCGGACAAAATAATGAAAGAAGTCGAGATATGCGGTACCAAGTCAGGCCGCGAAGTCGACAAATCGCGACTATTCCATACGTTCTATGGAGAACTCGAGAATGCACCGATGATCCGGGAATGCCCGTTCAGCATGGAATGTAGGGTGTCCGATATTATCGATTACGATCCGAACAAAGGGATAATCGGTGAAGTCGTGAAATCCTACGTAGATCCTAAAATCGTCGTAGATGGCGTTGTCGACATACAGAAAGCTCATTTGATAACTTGGACCGCCGGAGATGATTTCGCATACTACCGCCTCGGTGAGAAGATCGTGTTGTCCAAAAATGGAACTGAATAATTCCGCAAGTCACGGATTACTTATAGGCGCGTGTACGTGAAGGCCGGTTGATTCAAGAAACCTTGTTCTTCGTTGTGAACAGAAGATTTCATTAGCGCAGCTACTCCACCCGTCATTGAGAGCTCCACGCAGTGGAGCGAAGCAATCTCACCAAAGGCGGATACACATTGACATTGTCCGTCGATTGGGTAGAATTGAAAACTAATACAGAAGCAATTCGTATAACACGCAAAGGAGGTCACAGAATGGAAGCAAAAGGAATAATATGCCAGAGTTGTGGCATGCCCATGCAGAAAGATGAGGATTTTGGTACCGACGCCGACGGCACGAAGAATGGCGAGTTTTGCCATTTTTGCTTTAAGGACGGCGGCTTCATTGATGAGGGTATCACCATGGAGCAAAAGATCGACAAGTTGGTAGATATCGCTGCGGCAAGAATGAAGATTCCTAGGGAGCAAGTTCGGGCGCATGCGCTCGAAATCATCCCGACTCTGAAAAGGTGGAGCGTGGATAAATAATGGAGAAAGGGGGCTTTTTTGAAACATGGTATATACGTAAGACTCCTTGACGGAGATAGAAAGCCATCCGAGCGAAGTATGTTGCTGACGATCGGGACACGCGGCACGAAACTCTGGAAACAGTTGAGGGCTTTCCTCAAAGTAAATTATGATTTCAAACCTGAATTGCTCTTCGGGGGTCAGAAATACGGTTGGTGCTACAAATACAGAAGAAAGAGCAAAACACTCTGTGTATTATTCCCTGAGACAAAAGCATTTAGCGTATTAGTGGTTCTCGGCAAGAAAGAAGTAGCTCAATTTGAAGCGGATTTTATGAAGTTTAACGAAGACACACAGCAACTATTCAAAACTGCTCGTCAGTATCACGACGGAAAGTGGTTGTACAGAAGAGTATTGAACAAAAGTGATTTAATGGATGCTCTCACGCTGATCAGGATAAAAAGAGGTGAAAAGGCATGAGAAATATATCATGGAATTGATCGAAAGAGAATTACGTGGTGAAGTAGCCCTACTAAAGCTGAATCGCAGCGTGACCAACCCC
>JBAUFP010000273.1:0-3303 GCA_049679205.1 bacterium
GGCGCTTTGCCTCACCATCTGGGTCTGCTTGCGGCAATAGGGCAGCTCTCCCTTGTTTTTCAATCATTCGGGTTCGCCTTGACCCGACGTGAAACTTCCCGCAAGAGCATAATCATAAGACTGGCAACCGCCGGCCGCGCGCTGGCTGTGCTCTACGGGATCCTTCCTTTTCTTTTTCCTCGCTATATAGCGATCTGGGTATTTCTGCTGCTGTTGTCGATCAGTACTTCGTTCCACGCAATGGGCACCAATGCCTGGATCGCCTGGATTTCGGATATGGTACCCGAACGTGTGCGCGGACGTTTTTTTTCGTGGCGTTCCCGTTACTTCATGATTGCTGGTCTCCTTGTTGGCTACTTCCTGGGTGCCCTGGTTGACCTTTCTGATCCGAACACAATAGGCGTGGTCGAAAGATTTGTACAACTGAGGAACGTGGGTTTGTTTTCATCGGAGTATCTTAATGTCACATTTATTCTTGTCTTTTTGATTGCCGCAGTCTTCGGGTTCCTCGGCATCTTGATGCTCCGCAAACAGCCCGAGCGGAAGAAACAAGTTGAGAGCGGGAGTCTGATGCAGACGTTTAGGGATTCTTTGCACGATACGAACTTCAGAAGATTACTGATCTACAACTCTTGGTGGATGCTCGCCCTGGGTGTGGGATCTCCTTTCTGGCAGCCGTTCATGATGCAGAAATTGCACATGTCTTTGGTTAATATCCAAATATACGGAACAATTAGTGCGATAGCGGCAATTCTGGCGTTGCGGCCATGGGGCCTGGTCATAGATCGTTTCGGAAATAAAGCAGCAATGCGTGTTGCCATTATCTTAGGAGGTATCAATCCACTCGTATGGCTATTTGTGGATGTGCATACTTCCTGGATTCTCCATTTTGAGGCAGTCACCTCGGGTATCATGTGGTCGGGCGCGAACATCGTAGCAATGAATTTTGTCCTGGCAATCGCCCCCCTTGATAAACGACAGGTCTATTCGGGTATTTTAGGCGCGTTCTCCGGTACGGCAATGATCGTTACTATGTTATTGTCGGGGTTCCTGCTACCACAAGCATTGGATGTGGTGGGTTTACATCTTGAGCCTGAACAGGTGCTCTTCGGAATTACCGGGACACTTCGCTGGACCGCGCATATTCCATTGGGTTGGGTTCAGGAAGCAAGAGGTCAGCCATTCGGTGCGTTGATATACTATTTCCGCCAGTTTACCAAGGTGCGCGTTGCTCAACTGATAGGTATGATAGTCAAAAACAGCGCGCATAATTCGAGCAAGAGTTGACAAATATATGATTCTGCATATAATTTGATTTGTAGACTATGAGGCGGCGTCGCAAGCGTGCATCCAAGAGATTCAAAGTCATTTTTATACTGGCAGTTTTAGCAGTTCCGATGTTCTATCTGGGTAAGAGAATCTACCGGTTTGGTGATGCCTTGCTCGAAGAGCAAAGGCTGAGGAAAAATATGATAATCATAAAGGCTGAAAACGAGGTTCTGAAGCAGCGGATTCACGAATACAAGAAGGGTAATCTCATCGAGACAAAGGCCCGCGAGGATCTGGGTATGATCAAGAAGGGTGAGAAAATATACATCATACGCGAGAAATGATTTACCGAGTGCAAATAACACCCTTTCGCATCGAATGGTGTCGGAGCGATGCTGGTTATGCTTCGGGTGAACTGGTCATGATCAAAAGCAAAGAAGGTATCGATATCGGCCGCGTTATATCCCTGCAGAAAGATGAGGCCGGCAGTGTTTATGGCGAGATTCTACGGCATGTGACCGAGGATGATCTTGAAAGGCGGCGTGAGCTCCAGGAGTATGAAGATTTTGGTCTGATAGAATTCAAAAAGGCAGTTGAGGAATTCAATGTTGCGATGAAGCCGGTCTTGTGTCACTGCCAGTACGATGAGGAGAGGGTTGTGTTCTATTTCACAGCGGAAAAGCGGCTCGAGTTCCGTAAACTCCACCGCCATATTTCTCAGAAGTTGAGCAAGCGGGTCGTTATCAAGCAGATCGGCGTGCGTGACTACTCAAAGCTCTTCGGCGGGATTGGCCCTTGCGGCAGAAACCTGTGCTGCTCGACCTTTTTGAATGAGTTGAAATCGATTTCCCTCCGGATGGCCCGGGAACAGAAGCTGTATGTTTCACCCAGCAAGATATCCGGAGTTTGCGGCAAGCTGCTTTGTTGTTTGAATTTTGAGGAAAATTTCTACACTGATTTCCAGGATAAGAACTTGACCCAACCGATACCGGTAGATGAAGACGAGTGAATCGGTATTGTATCAATCATAATTGCGGTAGCCCCGTGAAACTCAACGATTTGTTAGAATTGGTCAAGACGCTACGCGAAGAATGCCCGTGGGACCGGGTTCAGACCCTCGATTCATTGAAGAGCAAATTGATTGAAGAATCGTATGAATTAGTCGAGGCGATAGAAGAAGACGATCTTGATGCAACGATCGAGGAACTCGGTGACATAATATTCCTTGCTTTTTTCTTGGCAAGGATACTTGAAGAGGAAGAGAATGTAAGTCTGGATAAAATAATAACCTCAGCGATCAGTAAATATAGGAGCAAACACCCTCATGTTTTTGCCGACAAGGAATTGAAAGATGAGCAGGACGTGCTGCAATTCTGGCACAAGAGCAAACCGGACATCTTTGCCGGCATCCCATTCATCTTGCCGGCGCTGCTTGCGGCAAAGGTTATTCAAGAAAGGGCATCAAGACTCGGCTTCGATTGGGCGTCGCATGCCGGGCCACTCGAAAAATTGAAAGAGGAGACGGGTGAACTGGAGATGAGCACCGGTACAAACCGGAGTGAAGAAATGGGTGATCTCCTGTTTGCCTGTGTTAACCTCGCGCGTCATCTAAGAATTGACCCGGAGGATGCTTTACGGCATGCAAATAAGAAATTCGTCCGTAGATTCAGAGAGGTAGTCAGAGAACTGGAAAAACAAGGCAGAGATATTGAAAGTGTAACTCTGGAAGAACTGGATAAGATATGGGATGCGGTTAAGAGAGCAGAATAATTCGGCATACGATGTCGGACGTGAAATTGCCGAGCTCGAACGAGGTATGGAGGAGCTCGGTATTGCCTTTAACCTCGGGGTGCTCGACAAATTCAAGACATACCTGGAGGCCTTATATTCTTATCACGGGAAAATGCATCTTTTGTCGCACCGGGATTATGAGCGTATAAGCAGGCGGCACTTTCTGCCGTCGCTCCTGGCTTTGCCATTTGCGATGAATCACAAGCGGGTTTGCGATGTGGGCTCGGGCGCCGGATTTCCCTC
>JBAUFP010000274.1:0-1906 GCA_049679205.1 bacterium
GTGTAGTCCAATACATTCTTCAATACTGCCACGGCTACAATGTCGAAGCGATACGCGTCGCCAGTATCCTTAAGAAAAGAAATATGCCAAACATCAAAATCGAAACCGATTATTCCGAAGAGGACATCGGACAATTGCGTACACGCGTTGATGCTTTTTTAGAACAGCTGGCATAAGGAGCTATTATCAGGGCTATTGGTGTTGATATCGGCTCACGCACAATAAAACGTGTCGCAGTAGAAAACAAAAAGATATGTGACTACACAATAACTGATACGGGTGTAGATCCTCTCAGAAACCTGCAATACATACTAAACAATCAGACATATGATACCCTCATCGCCACTGGATACGGCCGTTATCTTGCGCAACTACACCTTAAATGCCCGGTCATTACCGAAATCAAGGCGTATGCAATAGGTGCACACTTTTTCTTTCCAAATTGCCGCACTATTCTTGACATCGGAGGCCAAGACAGCAAGGTCATTCGTGTAAACGACGGCAAGGTTGAAGATTTCGAAATGAATGACAAATGCGCTGCAGGCACGGGCAAATTTCTCGAAGTGATGGCAACAACGCTTGGTTACACAATCGACGAATTCGGCAAAACATACATAGGATCAGAAAGCGCTGTCTCGATCAGTTCTATGTGTACAGTATTTGCCGAGTCTGAAGTAGTATCGCTAATCGCCAGAGGCGAAGACCGCCGTAGTATTGCACTCGGTTTGCACCAATCAATACTCAACCGCATCTTGGCACTTATAGGTAGAATTGGTTTTGAAGAGACAATTGTGTTTGCCGGTGGTGTGGCAAAAAACAAGTGCTTAGCCAATCTCCTAGAGAAACGGTTGGGCAAGCAGTTATTACTTCCCAAGGAACCACAGATTATCGGAGCCGTGGGGGCTGCTCTCTTCGCCAGTAAAAGAACAGCTGAATAATGTGATCGGTTGCTCAAAAAAATTTAGATGAAAGGAGAAAAAATGAAATACATTAAAGACCACACAATAAAAGACGTACAAGACGTATATGATGGTCCGGGGGGACTGCTCTGGGAAGCAGTCATGGGCGAACAGATCCATTCGGGCGGTCCAGAGGCGACTGATGCTCTTGCACAGATGGTAGGTCTAAAGAAGGGTATGGCCGTGTGCGACATCTGCAGCGCCCTTGGTGCGCCTGCCCGCCATCTTGCATCAAAATACGGTGTAATGGTAAAAGGGGTCGATGCGACGAAAACCATGATACAAAAAGCAGAAGAAAGAACCAAAGCGGCAAAGCTCGAAAACCTGATTGAATACTACGAGGGTAATGCTATGGACTTACCCTTTAAGAAAGAAACGTTTGATGTAGTCTGGGGACAAGAAGCATGGTGCTATGTCACAGACAAAAAACGACTCATCCAGGAAGCCCATCGTGTACTCAAACCAGGGGGCAAGATTGCTTTCACCGATTGGATAATCACCGGGGAGATATCCAAAGAGCAACTCGACCCGCTCTATGATACTATGGCTTTCCCGTATATGGAAACATTCAAGGGTTATCAGGAGTTGCTCAAGCAAAATGGTTTCAAGGTCCTGGAAGCAATGGATCAAACTGATGAGTATGCCAAATGCTTTGATGAATACTATGACAAAGTCCACGTTGAACTCAAACCGACCATTCTTGAGAATTTTGGCCAGGATCTCTTTGACTTTGCGTCTAATCTCGTTACCATCTGGCAGAAAGCCGCACACGAACACAAAGTCGGGCGAGGACTTTTCATAGGTCAGAAGTAACAAAAGCAGCGGCAAATACGTCTGTCTTACGCAGGAGTGATATCGAAAAACCTTACCCCTAGCTTACCCTATACTTGACGTTACGTTCCGGCGCACTATTATATTATTTGAATAAGGAGGTATATTGGATTTCA
>JBAUFP010000275.1:0-3873 GCA_049679205.1 bacterium
ATACAGTGCCAATTATATCAACAACAGCGTCTCAGTAATTGATGGCATAACCAACAGTATTATCACAACAGCTCCAGCTGGAAGTTACCCCAATGCCTTTGTTTATAATCCCACCAATAATAAAATATATTGTGCTAATGGTGGTAGTGACAATGTTACTGTAATTGATGGTGAAACTGATAGTATAGTTACAACAATTCCAGTTGTTCGCTGGCCTATTGCATTGGCTCATAATTCTGTTGATAACAAGATTTATTGTGCTAACAACTGGAGAGATACTGTTACCGTAATTGATGGTGAAACTGATAGTATTATTACCAACATTCTAGTAGGAGATGAGCCTTATGCTTTGATTTTTAATCCCATCAATAATAAAATCTATTGTGCTAATCCTGGGCTTTACCCTAGTTCTTCTGACAGCACAATTACAGTGATTGATGGTGAAACTGATAGTGTGATTATTACAATTGTCGTGGGCAATGGACCTAAAGCTTTTACTTATAACCCGCAATATAACCGAGTCTATGTTGCGAATTACTATAGTAACAGCGTTTCGGTGATTCGGGATTCATTGATAGGCATAGCAGAGCTGACCCAAAACGCAGTGCCTTTCATTTTGAACCTTTATCCCAATCCCGTAAAGAAATCGCTCACAATTCACGCCTCCATACCGCTGCGCGGTATCAAGATATATGATATCCTTGGTAATTTGGTAGGAACAGAAATTGTGACAAAACCTGAGAATACAACCACAATCTCCCTACAACATCTGAGTGCCGGCGTTTATTTCTTGAAGGTGAATACTGAAGATGCTGAGTTCATCAGAAAAGTCGTAGTGACAAAATAGGTTATTGCTGCTATAGAAAATGGAAAGGGGAGTAATTCAATTTGCTCCCCTTTCCATTTGGTCCACTTTCCCGCTAACATACAAAAATATCAATGTTACGGGACAGGTTGGTCCAATTTCGGCATAGAATACACGGAAATTATACCGATTACAGATGACTGATATCAGATAACCGTAATGAACGATACAGCATACTGTCATCAGTAATCTGACATCTGTTATCCGTAGAAAAGTCCGTCGCTAAGCAGTCAACAAACAGCCGTCGTTATACCCTCACCCTTTCCCTCTCCCTTCAAGGGAGAGGGAATTAAAGAGGGGAAGCTCTTCCGTTAAGGGAGAGCGTGAAGTATACTTCGCTAGTTTTTCTTTGTTTTCTTCAGTTTGAGGAGTATCTTGAGATCTTCTTTATCTTTTGGACGACCCGCGGCTCTTTTCATTTTTATTAGGTCGTCGAGGCTAGCAAAATATGTTTCTGCTTTACCTATCTTATCCTTTACTTTCCGTTTCCAAACGCCTTGAAATGACACACCTGTAACATAGGGATGGATATCGACCTCAACGAGATATTGGCGTATGAGTGTTTTTTTCTTCAATAGCTCGGCTGTGGTTATCTGAGATACATCGTAACCAAAGTCCTTTAGAGCGGTGAGACATTTGCTGGCATTATTTTCTGAAGGCTGGATGAAGATGTCTGTATCTAAAGTAGCTCGTGCATAGCCGTGTACAGGAAAAGCAGCAGCTCCAATGATAACGAATCTGACCTTATGATCTTGTAATGATTTCAACAGGCTTTCGATGTCCATTTCTGATCAATATCTCCTTTATTCTATTAGACATGTCGAACATCATCTTAAAGCGTTCGGTGGTTGTGAGTGTGCTTTGAAATTGGATTTCAAACTCGATGGCTTTGTCTTCTTCGTTTTGGTCTACTTGGCAGATATACGTTTTTCGCTGCTTAAGCATGTGTAATTATACACGTAATTGGGGTAAAATCAAGCAGGTAGCGGTATGCATTATCGCTACGGTTATGTCATCACCCCCACCCTCTCCCGTCAAGGGAGAGGGGATTCGAGATTGCTTCGCCTCGACTCCGTCGAGTCTCGCAATGACGGGGTGAGGTAGAGGCGGACATGGCCTCAAGGGAAGGAAAAGGAAGGGTCTCCCGTCAAGGGAAAGGGGATCAGAATAGGCAAGTCGGCGATAGGTGCATTTTACCCCTTGACAAATCCGTTTTTTTTATTATAATGTAATAGACTAGTTTGCAATACAGACTAGTATGCGAATAAGGAGGTTAATTATGGAACAGCAGATAGACCTAAAAGAACTGGAACGCAAGGTCTGGACATCCTTCTATGATGATGGTATGGGGGATATATTCTTGGGATGCTTGATACTGATGTTCGCCCTCGCACCGTTGCTCAGCAGAATGGGGCTAGGTGATTTCTGGAGCTCCGCGGTGTTCATCCCTTTTTTAACCATAGTATACATTTTAATTGTGTTGCTCAGAAAACATGTCGTTGTTCCCCGGATTGGTTTGGTTAGTTTTGGACGGGCGCGAAAGAAACGGTTGATAAAGTTCAATGTTATAATATTAGTGGTATTATCGGTTAGCTTGATTCTAGGTATCGTTTCCTTCGGGGGTAGTGTGGCACAAGCGTGGGTGCATATCCTTCGCTTCATCGTGATTTTGCTCATAGGCTTTGGACTTGCCGGCTATTTCTTAGGATTTGTGCGTTTGTATATTTATGGTATTCTCGCCGCATTGTCCATCCCCGTGGGCGAATGGCTGTTCTATCACTTTGGAGTAGCCCATCATGGTTTTCCGATTACCTTTGGTATCACATCAGGCATAATGATCATAACTGGTGTTGTTCTCTTTTTGCGTATGCTACGGAGAAACCCTCGTTCAAGGGAGACGTAGTTTGTTAAAAAAGATAAATGGGAGGTATTTGATGTTCGTACAGAAGATACAAATATCGCTTGTCCTTATCATCTTGGCAGCGACATTACATGGTTCGGAAGCATCTATGGATCTACTGGAATTAGATTCGGTGGGTAGGATACCGGAGATCACTGTGACTGCTCCCAGGTATGAGTATCAGGATGAGGCATGGTTAGGTATGGTTGAAGGAGTAGTCGTCGAAGCACAGGGTCCTTCAAATGGCAGAAATGAAACTGCTGCTGGAGACAAATCCACTGCGATAGTTGGTGGTAGTATGTCATCGAAGAATGTGGAATCTACATCAATACGTTATGGAGATTCAGTTTATCTGTTAGTATCACTTACGCTTACACTCGCGACACTGTCGATTTTATATTTGTCATTAGGTACGTATCGTGCAACTACGGAGGCAAAGCATGATGGTACAAAGCATTGATCTGAAACAGCTTGAACGCAAAGTCTGGACGTCGTTTTTTGAGGATGGCATATGGGATATATACCTGGGTATGCTACTTATGGCGATGGCGGTTGGTGCGTTGCTTACAGATTTTGGTGTTCCTGAGTCAACGCAGATGATCGTTTATGGATGTCTTATTACAACTGCTTGCCTGTTCCTCTGGGTAGGGAAACGATACATTGTAATCCCACGTGTTGGACGTGTGCATTTTGGGTCAAAGGGAAAGTCTAGAATGGGAAAAGCGATAATTATGTTGACAATATCAGTTCTCGTGGGTTTTGTAGCATTTGTTATTGCGGGGCTCTGCGCTAAAGGTTCCGTACCTCAATCGCTGCCGACAGAATTATTGCTACCTGCCATATGGGTGGGTAACATGATCATCGTGTTCAGCTTTGCCGCGTACTTCTTGTGTTTTAACCGGCTCTATCTGATCGGTGTGATGTTTGCTGTGGGTGTCCCGCTGGATATCATCTTGAGAGAATGGACGCATCGGGACCTGACTTTCGTTGCGTTTGGTATCCCAGCGATGGTTATTCTAAGCATGGGAGGTGTTGTGCTTGTCCGCTTCTTACGTAAATATCCGCAATTGAGGGAGGAAAGATGACAGGAGTGATGATTGATCCTAAC
>JBAUFP010000276.1:0-6534 GCA_049679205.1 bacterium
AAGAATACGGCCGCTAAAACGGAATATCTCGAAGAAAAAATGCGAAATTTCAGGGAAATTTGCCATAAACATGGTATGAAGATTACACCCCAACGGATCGCCATTTACAGGGAACTTGTCTCTTCAATAACACATCCTTCAGCAAGTACTATATACAGGAAAATCAAGAACTACTACCCGAACATCTCCCTCGGTACAGTGAACAGCACACTGCTGGTTTTTTCACAGATTGGTCTGGCAAATTCTGTGGAATCTTCTGGAGAGCCAAAGCGTTTTGATCCGAATCTAGAACCCCATCACCATTTCAAGTGCATCAAATGCAGTAAGATAATAGATTTCAGGAATAAACCTTACGATCACATTACTGTTCCGGCTGACATCAAGAAAAGGTATGTCGTCCTAGGAAAGAAAGTTCATCTAGAAGGACTATGCGATAGATGCAGGACCAAAGTAAAGGTGTAAAAAATTTGTACCTAAATTGTAATTGGTACTAAAAAATAGTGGATTTAGACAGACTCTTTCATAATGCTAGTCAATACCGGAGTAAAACTTCTGGTGCGTCTGTCAAAGGCGGATCTGTGCGACGCTAAAGAGATCAACAAAAATGTTGTTTGTGTTAGTTAGAGTATTATAGAAAAGGAGGTTTAGCATGGCAGAAAAACCAAAGAAACTGACGAACAATTTTGGCAAACCGGTGGACGACGATCAAAATAGTATAACCGTAGGTGTTCCAGGTCCCACTATACTGGAAGACATTCATGGTGCCGAAAAACTGGCGCACTTCAACCGCGAGCGTATCCCTGAGCGCGTTGTACACGCAAAGGGAGCCGGTGCCGGGGGCTATTTCGAAGTCACCCACGATATCACCAAATACACACGAGCCAAGTTTCTCTCAAAAGTAGGCAAGCGCACCGAGGTTTTTGTGCGTTTCTCCACGGTCGGCGGGGAAAAGGGTTCTGCCGACTCGGCGCGTGATCCCCGTGGTTTTGCGGTTAAATTCTATACCGAAGAGGGAAACTACGACATGGTTGGTAATAACACCCCGGTGTTCTTTATCCGTGATGTTATCAAGTTCCCGGACTTCATCCATACACAGAAGCGCAATCCCGCCACGCATGCTAAAGATCCCGATATGTTCTGGGACTTTCTCTCGCTTACACCTGAATCAGTACATCAGGTTACGATTCTTTTTTCCGACCGCGGTACGCCAAAGAGCTACCGGCATATGAATGGTTACGGCGGCCACTCGTTCAAGTTCTGGAATGCTAAGGGAGAATACTTCTGGGTAAAGGTACATTTCAAGACCGTACAAGGTATACAGAACTTGACCCGGCAGGAGGCAACAAAACTGGCGGGTGAGAATCCTGATCATGCTACCGACGATTTGTACAAGGCGATCGAGCGCGGTGAATATCCTGCATGGGACGTTCAAATCCAAATCATGAAACCGGAACAGGCAAAAGATTATAAGTTCAACCCGTTTGATATGACGAAAGTCTTGCCACATGGTGACTTCCCGGTGATGCCCGTGGGCCGGATGGTGCTTGATCGCAACCCAAAGAACTACTTTGCTGAAGTTGAACAGTCTGCGTTCTGTCCTGGTAATTTCGTTCCCGGTATCGGTCCTTCTCCGGATAAGATGCTTCAGGGACGGATTATTTTTTATCATGATGCCCATCGTTACCGTCTTGGTCCCAACTACCATTTAATACCGGTGAATTCACCAAAGGGTGCGAGGGCAAGCAACTACCAGCGTGACGGCACCATGAGGGTTGACGAGAATGGTGATGGTGCCCCGAATTACTATCCGAACAGCTTTGGGGGTCCTGAACCGCGGCCCGAAATGGCAGAACCCGCAATGGAATTCTCAGGCAAGGGCGCTCGCCAACCACATAATCATCCCAACGATGACTTTGTGCAAGCAGGTAATCTCTATCGCAAGGTTCTGACCGATAAGGACCGGGAGCATCTAATCGGCAACATTGACGATCACCTCGGTAATGCCCAGAAACGCATACAGTTGCGACAGACAGCTCTCTTCTTTAAGGCTGATCCAGAATATGGAAGCCGTGTCGCTAAAGGACTGAAACTGGATATTAAGGAAGTTGAACGTCTGGCCAAAATGCCGCAGGAAGAACGGGTAAAGGCAACCAAGTAGAAATAGCTCAACTAGGGCGTTCTTTCCAATACCTGTTGGTTAGCCAATACGCTGAAGGGCCGTTTCTCGCAATCGGCCCTTTTTTTTCCGGAAACAACAATACAATATTGGCGCTTGAAAAACGGTATTTTTTGTCTATATTTTAATAGATGATTTTCATCTAATCGAACGTAATTTTTTGGGCTGAATATACAGGAGGCAAAGGTGAAGAATAAATTAGGTATTATTTATGCGTTTTTCTTCGCGCTGATCGTGGTGAGTATCCTGACGGTTTGGACTCCTTGGTCTTCTACGGAGAAAGGGCGTCCTTCCGAATATGAAGAAGAGAAGGGCGAGAAACCTCATGACTGGTTCTACATGCAACGCGCATATCCGGAGCGTTTGATCAATGAAGAAGCTCACGGGATGGCGTACCGACAGGCACTTGACATGGCAGAGCAGTACGCTGAGCGCAACCAGGGCATATGGATTCCCAAAGGTCCAACCAATATCGGAGGTCGGATTACTGGAATCGCTTTACATCCATTAGACGGTAATATAATTTATGCAGGCGCAGCAGACGGCGGCGTGCTCAAATCCACTGATGGTGGTGTGAACTGGGAAATGCTTACCGACCATTTCATCACGCTTTCGGTCGGTGATGTAGCGATCGATCCAAACAATCCGGATACAGTATATGTTGGTCTTGGCGAGGCTAATCTTGCCGGCGATAATTATGATGGCGATGGTGTATACCGGACAACCGACGGCGGTGTCACATGGACCAATATCGGGCTCGCACAAACCAAGCGTATCGGCCGCGTTGCCGTACATCCAAGCAACTCAGATATTATTTTTGTCGCCGGAGCCGGTGCTCAATTCAGTGCCGATAGTGCACGGGGGGTATACCGCACGACTAACGGTGGAACCACCTGGGAAAAGGTGCTCTATATATCAGATTCAACATCAGCGATCGATCTGCGCATAAACCCATCCCACCCGGATACGGTCTATGCTGCAATGTGGGAACGCTTGCGCTCACCGACTCGGCGCAAAGCCGGTGGTCAGACTTCAGGCATTTACCGGAGTACAGACATGGGGCTAACCTGGACCGAGTTGACCAATGGTTTACCATCAGGTACAAACGTCGGCCGAATCGGTATTGCCATATGCGCGGCGAGTACAAATGTTCTTTACGCTACCTACACTGATTCCATAGGTTATCTTGACGCAGTGTACAAGACTACAGATGGTGGCAATTCATGGGCCCAGACTTCAGGCCAGCCATCTTCGTGGTTATACTACAGCTTCGGATGGTATTTTGGCCAGATCCGGGTACATCCTGCGGATCCAGATATTGCGTTTGTTTTAGGAGTTCCGCTTTACCGTACTACCAATGGTGGTAATTCATGGTCAGATGTGTCGGATATCCAACATGTTGACCACCATGCACTCGAGTTTGACATGTCAAATTTCAACCATATTGTCGACGGAAACGACGGCGGGGTGTATTATTCAACTAATGGCGGTTCGATTTGGACAAAGTCATATAATCTGCCGATAACGCAGTTCTATGCGGCAACCATTGATGAACTAAACCCGGAGCGTACGTATGGCGGAACCCAGGATAACGGGACGTTGCGGACAATGACCGGTAGCCCGGACGATTGGGAGATGATCTACGGCGGCGACGGGTTCTATTGCATCGTTGATTACACCAATTCAAATATTATCTATGCAGAAAGCCAATGGGGTAATCTCGGTAAGTCTACGAATGGGGGTAACAGCTTTTCTCCGGCCACTAATGGTATCAGTTCCAGCGACCGTACAAACTGGTCAACGCCGGTGATTATGGACCCTAATAATCATCTGGTCCTGTACTATGGCGCGAACCGGTTGTATAAAACCACGAATGGTGCAGATTACTGGAACGCCATCAGCGCAGATTTGACGAATGGCCCAGGTTCGGGCAACCTGACTTACGGAACGATTACTACGATTGCGGTAGCCAATAGTGACAGTGATGTGGTGTATGTCGGTACGGATGATGCTAATGGGTGGGTTACTACGGATGGAGGGACGAACTGGACCAGCATCAGTTCGGGCCTGCCTGACCGCTGGGTGACGCGGGTCGCGGTTGATCCTTATGCCGCGGCGATTGCATATGTGACCTTTTCTGGTTATCGCTACGACTCGCCATTGCCACATGTGTACCGGACTACTAATTACGGCAGTACCTGGGATGATATTTCAAGCAACCTGCCCGAAGTGCCAATAAACGCCATTATCGTGGATCCGGAAAATACAGCGACGCTATATATTGGCACTGATTACGGCGTGTACTATACGACTGATACTGGTATTTCCTGGCAACCGTTAGGAACCGGTCTGCCGTTCAGCGCCGTAGATGATCTCGTGCTGCACAACGGCATACGCGTGTTGAGGGCAGCGACCCATGGCCGTTCTTTCTTTGAGTTTGACCTGGATCAGATCGGAATCAAGGAGGAGGAAGAATTATCTGGGATCGAGTTCAAAGACATCAATCTGCAGGTTACCAGCCCAGCGCGTAATGAAATAAGAATATCTTATAGTCTTACCAGAGAAAGCCGTGTGAGCATCAGTATCTATGATATTGCCGGCCGGAAAGCACTAGATTTGATCAATAGATCAATGGGTGCAGGAAAGCATTCAATCACAAGGCAAATTAATCTTCCAGCTGGGACTTATTTCATTAAGATGACCGCCCAGGGTGAGAGAGTAACACAGAAGATACATATCGTAAAATAAGGACTTATTGCAGCAAAAGTGCAAAAGTGTATGCCTGTCCCCAACAGTAGGTACAAGATCGAGATAGAAATATTTGAAGGTAGGGGCGGTGAGCTCAAGAAAGAAGGCGGTGAGATCATCTACCCAGATTTCACGAAAGAGGGAATATGTGCCTGGATGTACCGGGGAGACGGTGAAAAGAGTTATCAGGTAGGGCAGAAGTTCTCTTATCCGGAAGATAAAGATAAAATATGTCACTGGTTATTGGATAGCCTGAGTGGTGTGCTTGAGGCATTGAGCGCAGGAGAACGATTGAATTGGGACTATAAGGGCACACCCTATGAAAAGGTGATCGACACCGAGGGCGTGACTACCGAATATGTGCGCTGCATCGACCCGACGGCATCCGGTATCGTGGTTAAAGTAATCAGGACAAAGGTTTCGAAATAGGCTAAAATCGGGATAGACAATATTGATTTTCTGTATAACCGGTTGTTAAGCTATCTGGCCGTTTCTAGCATAACGCAGCGTATAGATCAGGATTTGCTTTTTTTTCTCTGAGCTGGTCTCCGCACCAGCCTTCTGCCCAGTGATTCAGCAATATATATTATGCCTACTATGAGAATACTCAGTGAGGGGAGTTTGAAACGCAGTAGCAATAGCGGAGCTACTATTGCGATTATCAGCAGAATAACGCGCCTTGTATCTCGAAAGCAGTATTCGTAGGCAGTAATGAATTCTACCGGCAAGATCATCAGTGATACATTGAACAGAATAAGTATCGTTATAGCAAATCTGAGATTTGCAGAGATCTCTTGGATAATGCCCTGCTGGTACAGATTGGCAACGAGCAGGACTACAGCAACCACAATTGCGGCTGATATTGGCGTACCCAAACCGACGATCTTTTTCCGTGAGGCTTCCAGCGCATCGGCATTGAATCGCGCCAGTCGGTAGGCCGCCGAAACCAGATAGAAAAGCGGAACGATTAGATAGAAAATGGATTGTCGTTCGTAAAAAAACGTATATAAGAGAATACTGGGTGCGACGGCAAAAACCGTGAAGTCGGCGATCGAGTCGAATTCTACACCAAATGATCCGGTTTTCCCGAACCACCTCGCGAGCGATCCATCCAAGATATCGAGCAATCCGGCAATTATAATCAGCCATGCCGAATATATGTAGTTGAAGTGAAAAGCACCTGGTATGCGTGACGCATGCATAACCAGGATTATGCATATGAATCCAATGCAGATATTAATGCCGGTGAGAATATCAGGAAGCAGATACTTGATTCGTGCCATGGGAGCTATTTTTTTGTCCAATGACTGTGATTCCACCGCGAACGCGGTCTCCTTTCTTAACGGTAATCGTGGTTTCATGAGGCACGAATATATCCACTCTTGAACCAAAGCAGATCATTCCGTAGCGGTCTCCTCTTTTCACGTATTGCCCAGGAGTGAGATAACATTTAATTCGCCTTGCTACAAATCCAGTAATTTGCACTACGGTCATGCGGAATCCATCTTCGCACTGAATCCCGAGGGAAACACGTTTGTTCTTGTCACTTGCTCTATCAGTAAATGCGGGCAGGAATTTTCCGTTGGAACATTGTTTGTGCATGACTACAC
>JBAUFP010000277.1:0-4261 GCA_049679205.1 bacterium
AGGCATCGATTCATCACCTAACGTTCCTTATGTCCTGCACATCTCGTAGGGCGTCTACCTTCTCTTAGTAATGTGCCGTAAGAACCAATTGATATCGAATATCTTCTCTAGTTCAGAGGAAGTGAGATACTTACTGATCCGCTTATCCCCCTGGGCAATTACTTTCAAGTGGGTTTTCGACTGTACTGCCTTGAAAGAGGACTTCTGAACCGTAGCATAAGCATCAACCCGGTCCATACCTTTTTCGATCAAAGCGTTCATGAGACGCTGTGATGCATATACGCCTCGACTGGACTCGATGTTTTCTAACATGCGCCGGGGATTAACCCCGAGATTACCCACTACCCAAAGCATTTTCTTTGTAACATAGTGCACAAGGTAAAGCATGTCAGGAAAGATTACTCTTTCCACGGATGAGTTGGTGAGATCTCTTTCGTGCCAGAGATTCATGTTCTCAAGGGCACTGAACATGTATCCACGGATCACCTTAACCAGGCCGCATACGCGCTCACAGATAATGGGATTCTTCTTATGCGGCATTGCCGACGAGCCTTTCTGACCTTTTGTGAAGGGTTCGGCGAGTTCCCCGATTTCAGACCGCGAAAGATTGCGGATCTCAGTGGCAATTCGGTCAATGCCCGAAGCATAAAGCGTGTAAGCAGCCGCGAATTCGGCGAACCTATCCCTGGGGAGTATCTGGGTGCTGACCGGTTCGGCTTTCAACCCCAGTTTCTTCATCACCTTCTTCTCAATACGCGGCGACAAGATCGTGTAAGTACCCACGGCACCGGAAAGTTTTCCGTATGACATTCCTTCTATAGCGCGCAGCAACCGCCGATAATTTCTCACGGTCTCTTCATGCCACGAAGCGACCTTATAGCCAAATGTGATCGGCTGTGCAAATACGCCATGAGTTCGGCCCATCTGCGGGCAGTCCCGATACTTCGTGGATAGTCTTTTTAGTAGTCCGATCAATTTCTTTATGTCTTTCATGATGATATCGGACGCCTGGATTAGTATCAGCACGAACGCCGTGTCGACCAAATCATAACTGGTCAGACCAAAGTGCAGCCATCGGCCTTCGCGTTTGATATTTTCCCGCACCGCTTCAAGAAAGGCAATCACGTCGTGATTGGTTATTTTTTCGATCTCTTCTACGCGCTCTGGTTTTACCCTCACGTTTCTCAGTTTCTTGCTTAGCCCCTTGGGGATGATGCCTTCGGCTTCTTCCACCTCGGCAACCGTTTTCTCAACCTGGAGCCAGACCTCGAATTTGTATTCCTGGCTCAATATTTTTGTCAACTCATCTGTCCTATATCGTTTTATCATACTCCCAAATAGAATTGAATAATACGACCATTACGGTCAATGATGATGCTCATGTCCCGTTGATACCTTGATGCTTGCTGGAAATCGGTTTTATTATGAATACGCATGTTGCCGACCATTAGGATAACGTCCCCCGGGTCAATGCCTACCTTATTGCCAACGCTATTCGGTTCCACTTCGGTTACGACCACACCCTCTTTATAGGCAAGATTGTACTGCCGGGCAAGGCGCTCCGTAATATCCTGAATGTGTATGCCGTAGACCACCACCCTCGTCTTTAAGAGGTCAGCCTGTTTGAACTCTTCAACCACAAAATCAAACTTTAGAGTATCGTCATCACGCACTAGTGTAATATCGAGCCGGTCTCCAACATATATATTAGAGACATATCTATTCCAATCAGCCATCCGGGCAATGCTACGGTCGTTCACCGAAATTATTCTATCACCCTCTTTGATGCCGGCCCTCTGTGCTCCGCTCTCATCATCCACGCCGCTGACGAGAACACCATGCTGTTGGATGTTCATCGATTCGGCGATGTCGGGAGTGATCTCTTTCATCCATACCCCGAACCAGGGAATTCTCACCCGACCGTGCTCTCTTGCCTCGTTGATGAACTTCTTCACGTCATTGATCGGTCGGGCAAAACCTATGCCCTCAGATCCACCGCCCGAGGTGAAAATCGCGGTATTCAAACCGACCACTTCGCCCAGTATGTTAACCAGCGGACCTCCAGAATTTCCGGGATTGATCGCGGCATCGGTCTGAATCATATTCTTGTAGATCCGGTCTTCTCTTGTCGATTTTATCGAACGGTTCAGCGCCGAAACAACACCAACCGTCACGGTGGGACGCGTATCTTCGAGCATGAAGCCAAAAGGATTACCAAAAGCAACGACCCATTCGCCGATCATCAGATTCTCTGAATCACCCAGTTGGGCATAAGGCAGATCATTTACGTCGATCTTCAACAAGGCAAGATCATGGGTGACATCGGCGGCAATTACCCGACCTTCAAACTGTCGACTGTCGGGCAGGGTTATGTTAATGAGGGCCGCATTAGATACAACGTGTTCGTTAGTCACAATATATCCATCCGGGGATATGATCAAACCAGTACCCAGACTCCGGATCTGCTGCCGGTAGTAACGTTCGGGGAAGAAATCACGGAAAAAATCGCGGAAGAAATCGTCGGCGAACGGAGAGAAAAATGGCGCAGCAGAAACCACTTTTGTCTGCACAACGGTTATCGATGCTACAGAGGGGCTGATCCGCTGTGCCGCTACGACAATGGCGTTGGCCCGTTGTTTGGATACTTCATCATTGAGACTGATCAAGCGCGCGTTATCAAAATAATAAGTCTGAGACTTGGGCCTGAGCCAAATGTACAATTGCAGGGCGATCAGGCCCAACGCGATTCCGCAAAAGATGAGTATGAGATCTCGTAACTTCATATTTCCTATCCTAAGAGTCCTTCGTCACGAAAAAACCCGTTCAGTATTTCACCGCAACCAGAAACAAACCCTGGGGCGGCGCGAAATTGATGTATGGTTTTGGCTCACGAAAGCAGCTCTCGACATCCGCGAGCGCAAACCTTCCCCGTCCTGCTTCGACCAGGAAGCCAACAATACCCCGAATCATTTTGCGCAGGAACCGATCACCCTCCACCGTCACGATTATCTGAGTATCTTCTTGTGATACTTTCATGTCGCGCAGATTACATACGGTGTTATCGCTGCCGTTGCATATAGAAAAATTCTTAAAGTCCCGCTGCCCGGCAAGCAAAGGCAGGACTCTTTGCATTATCTCGATATCTGGCCTTTGCTTTAGATACCAATAGTACCGCAGCCGAAATGGTGAAGCTTCTAGCGTTATATGATATTGATAAACCTTGCCCTTCGCCGAATACCGGCTGTTGAAGTCATCGGGCACGACCGCAACATCTTTAACGCACACATCATCACCAACCGATGCATTCACTCCCCGCTTAATCGAAAGCAAGGGCAATGGAGAATCGGTGTGGAAATTGGCCACCTGGCCACTGGCATGAACGCCTTGATCGGTTCTTCCCGCCCCGGTCAGTTTTACATCCTCCCCGGTTATTTTCTTCAAGGCGGACTGCAACTCACCCTGAACTGTTCTCCTATTGGGCTGATGTTGCCAGCCAAAGAAATGAGTGCCGTCATATTCCACTATCATGCTCAGATTACGCATCTCGTTCAATTATAATCAAAAAAGCGCACAAATCAATATCATCGATGCCTATGCAATATCGCCGCATATGAACTACATAAACAGCAGGAGGATGGTGTTTGTTTAGAGGAATACAGGGTTATTCCTGGATGTAAAGCGGTCATGCCAGGGGCAGCTTAATCAGAAAAGTTGTACCCCCGCTTGTTGTGCTCTTTACCTCAACCCGGCCGCCGTGGGCTTCAATTATGTTCTTCGCGATCGCGAGTCCGAGGCCAGTGCCGCCCTTCTTGGTCGTAAAAAAAGGCTCAAATATCTTTTTGAGGTCTTGTTTATTTATACCGTGCCCATGGTCACGAATTTCAACACAACCCTCTTTCGTATTCCGGTATGAACGAATTTCAACTGAACCCTTTTCACCACTCACCTCGTAAGCATTATTTAGAATATTCGTGAATCCACATTTCAGCTTGTTCAGGTCAGCCAGTATAAAGAAGTCCTCATCCCTACGCTTGATGTCTAAGGCGCGGGGATTTGTCCTCAACATGCTGTCAACGAGTGCCTCGTTTATGACCTCACTCATGCGCACCCGATTCTTGTTTTTCGGCGTGAATTGGGCAAAATTGAGAAAATCGGTAACGACCTCGTTCAACCTCTTTGTCTCATTCAGTGCCATCTCGATGAAAGGAACTACACTCTTACGACGCCTTGTATCACGGATAACCTCAAGTGACCCCCGGAT
>JBAUFP010000278.1:0-10729 GCA_049679205.1 bacterium
TGAAATTCAATGTAATCCTCGAAGAAATGAAGTGCTGGCTGCTATCTATAGTAGAGATCATCCCGGCGGTCAAGAAAAAGATCGTTATGAATATTCATCTTTTTGTCCAATGCTTCATCCAGATTGACCGTAGCGACCTTTGCGTCGGTTTCTTCGCCTATTCGTACCAGAATCTCGCCGTTCGGAGCGACAACCTGGCTCATGCCGATGAAATGGAAATTCTTATCACCCCGTATTTCATCGCCGGCGCGGTCAGCAGTGACGATAAAAACACGGTTCTCGATTGCGCGTGTGACCATAGCGTCAGGGCAATACGGCGTGACAAGATTTGCGGCGTGCAGGATGATTTGCGCACCCTTTAGTGCCAGCGTTCTCATAGCCTCGGGGTATATCCAATCCCAGCATATGAGCAGGCCGAACTTAACATCTGCATATTGGCAAACGTGGAACCCAGTATCTCCCGGTTGAAACAGGAATCGTTCTTCGAAAAATAGGTGGGATTTGCGATAGTTCGCGATTACTCCGGCCGGTGCGACAAAAGACATCGAGTTATAATAGAGATCGCCTGCTTTTTCTGCAAATCCGAAGGCAAATGCGCATTTCTTCTTTTTTGCCAGGTTGTGTATGAACGCATTGGTCTCACCCCGGCTCGGCTCGGCAAGCTCAGTTAGTTCCTGCTTGTTTAAGAATGCATAGCCAGTGTTGAACAGCTCAGGTAGCACAATTACATCTGCATTGGTGTTTTCGAGGAGTCTTTCCACGGTCGCGCAGTTTTCTTTTTTATTGCCGAATGACGGGTTGAATTGTACAAAACCAATTTTCATCTAGAACCCGAGGCTTTCGTTAATCAGCAGCACCTGAATATTTGTTTGCCAGGGTCGATATTGGATGATTGTCGTAACCCGGCAGATTCTGCCTGGCGCGTTGCAGTCGATGCACTTACCGGTGGTTGCGCAGGGCGTTTTGGTACCGATGCGCTTCGCGTTCATGACTGCGGCGATTTCTTTGCTGCGTAGTATTCCCTCGTCAATGTCGGAAACGATTTTGTTATACCCGGCGATGATTATCACGTTTTCGGGTCCGTAGATCATGTGCGCCACGCGGTTTCCAATGCCGTCGATGTTAATGATATCACCATCAACGGTGATGGCATTGGCGCTTGTCAGATAATAATCGGCGAGCCCTTCGTTTTTTCTGATTTCACGGTTTTTTTCCTTGGGCATTCCTTGTTTCCAGTGTTCGGTAATTTTATTACCCCTTTTTTTCAGCTTATCGATTATGCCTAGTTCTCGAATTGTCACTGACCCGCCAATGCCGGTGGCTGCGTCAGCCGGGATTTTCTGCATCATATATTCACATGCTCCATCGCTAGTGGCGAAAAACGCAGCATCAAAATTCCGCTGCTGCAATGCCTTGACTGCGTCTAATAGCATTTTCTCGTAGTACCACGCTTTGAATTCGCCGAACTCAGATTTCATCTGGTACGCCTCTTTTCAGTTCATCCCAGGTAGCATAAGCACGGCGCAAATGGGGTATGGTTATTGATCCGCCGGCAATTAACCCGATGGTCAAAGCTTCGGCCAATTCCTTATCAGTGATGCCATTCTCATAGCAGTTTATCAAGTGATAGTCAATGCATTCCTCACACCGCAGCACGAGTGAAGCAACGAGTCCAAGTAATTCTTTCATTTTCGCAGGCAGGGCGCCGTTTTTATAAACCTGGGAATCAAGATGCAAGAATCTCTTAGTATCCTGCCCGCAGTAGTTGGACATATTTCTGATTAATTGTTCCCGTTCATTGATAAACTCATCAATCTTTCTTTTTGGCATAATGACCACCTCCTTGGATTATCCGACAAACATGGTTAAATTATGCATTTTGGGTCAATTATAGCATGATTAAGAGCAGTGTCAATAAACATAAGAAAACTCGACCGCAGGTTTTCAGTGCAATAGTATGTCACAGTAGGTGCGTTACTGAAAAGAAAGGGGCCGGCTTTTGCCGGCCCCTTTTCTTATCTATTAGTGATCTATGCTAATTTATCCGGGGTTATATAATCGCCGTGTTCTTTCTGTACTTCGAGTAGTCTTTTTCGCTGTTCTTCGAGAACGTCGAATAGAATTTTGGGGGTGTCCGTGACTTTGGTTTTGTAGACTTCTGTGATCCGGTCGATTTTCGCCAGGCTCTCGGGCACGCGGGCCGTGAACTGCTTCTTGTAGTCTTCTTCGGTGTAATCTTTGTTCAGCACGTCTTTGAATAGTTTCTTGAGGTCTTCATATTTGGGAATACGTCCGGTCGGTGTATTGATCGCCTCAACATCATTGTGCGTTCTCAGTTCCATCCACTTGTACCAGACCTTCTTGTCGGTTTTTTCATTGAGAAAATTGCCTTCTTTATCTTTTAGGAAGTAGTTTACCGAGAAAATCAGCGGTGTCTTTTTCAAGTCTTTAGCGAATTCCAGGTTTTTCTGTATATACTGGCCAACCGGAATGGATAAGAAGTCGAGATTAGACATGAGATTGAATTTTCTGACACCCGCTTTGCCGAGAGTTGCCGCAGTTGTTTCCGATTCCAGGGATGCGCCCTTGGTGATGATGCCATGGGTCCAGTCTAGAGATTCCTCAACTGGTACGCAGGTATCCGAGTCCCGGCCGCCATATACCATGCCGCCAACCACGACACCATTTGGGTCATGCAAAGCCTTGTCCAGATTTTCAAGATTCTCGAGCGATACGGTGAAGCGAGCATTGGGATGTGATACGGTGATTTCATTACCCTTCTCATCTTTCTTGCCCTTATACCACTCACCCGAATGGTTGTATCCTTTGGGTGGTATTTCACCGTCCTTGCCAATCCAATGAACGGCTCTTTCCTGAGTGACAAGCACGTTGGAAACGATCAACTCACCCGGAATGTGAAGTGCTTTCCACTGTATTGGATCATCTTGGGAATTGATGCCTTGAATAATGCCAAACATGCCCTTTTCTACGTTGACCGCGCGGACCTCGTCGTCTATTTTTCTAAGATATGCGATGTCATCGCCAACGATTGTCTCGTTGTCGAGCATCGCCGTGGAGGTTTTCCCGCAAAGCGAAGGAAAAGCTCCGGTGAAGTAGGTAACCCGGTTATTGGGTCCGTGCACACCCATGAGCAGCATGTGTTCGGTCAGCCATCCTTCCCTTGAACCCCGGTTTATTGCGAGACGCATAGACAGCTTTTTCAAACCTATGGTGTTGCCTCCATACTGTGTGTTGGAGCTGAAGACCGTGTTGTCCTGGAGGTCGATATAGATGCGGCGTTTATCAAGATTCTTGCTTGTCTTGTGCTCATCCAATTCACCGGCCGAATGAACCATCTTGAAGAATTGGGCTTTCTGTCCCTGACGGATGAACTCTTCATAACCGCGTCGATAAAGCAGGTCCTCGCTGTGTGCGACGTAAGCCGAATCGGTTAGCTGGACCACCGGGATTGAGAACATAGAATTTGTCGGTCCAAGGCAGAAGAAACGGATGTACAGCTCTTTTTCCTTCATGATATCTTTCATGATTTCATGAATCTCCTTGAGACATTCATCCCGGTCACCGGTTCTGATGGTTGGTCCCAGGTCAACACCTTTGGGGATCAATATGACTGTATGTTCCTTGTCGCGTGCCTGGTCAAAGAAATTGTCGAAGTGTATTGTATGACCTGGAGTCGCCAGTTTTGCCTCTTCGGCGTTTGTGATTGCGGTGTCTCTGATGTATTTGACATCTTCGGGCGTATCAGCACACACAAAAATCTTTGCGGGATTGCAGTGCTCTACATATTTTGCGATAAATGCATACAGATCAGGGTTCTCAATCTTCGTCAACTTTTTGAAACCATCTTCCCCTAACCGTTGTTTGAGAAAATCACTCACTTTCACATCCATTTTGTTAGCCTCCTTAAAATCATGAATATCCATTTCAGACTAAATCTCTGTGAACTGTCATTTGAATGATATGCAATGAAACTGCCTTTATACGGCAATTATATATATTTTTAGTTTTATTGCAAGAAAATAATGAACGGTGTCTACTCCTCTGTGCCGGTATGGAAAAATGACGCCTGGCGCATCTTTATCCATTTGGCCTGTTCAACGCCGATCAGATTCCCGCACTTACAGAGCACTTTGTTACCCTCACGGATGCTGTAGTCTTTGTCGATCCGGCTCTTCCAGCAATGTAATACTCGTCCTTTACCGATCTTAAGATAACGAAAAATTTTGCGTTTACACTTGACGCATTTGATGGTCAGCATAGTTGCCTATAAAAGGCTTTGCGACACTGATTTCTTAATGCTAACGAGCAATGATCAGCTTGTTGATCAAATCCCCGAAGTCTTGTGATTTCAAAAAATAGACCCCGGGTTTCAAACCACGCAAATCGGCAATGTGATCTTCGGTGGCTAGATTTATCGTTCTCACTTCCCTGCCCGCACAGTCATAAACATGAACTTCGATTGGAGCTCTGGCCGTGCGCATGTGAATAATACCCAGGGTTGGGTTCGGTTGGATGGCCAGTGTCTGATCCACTCCACTCATGATTTCAAGTATGCCTGTCTGTTGTCCTATATGTACTGAACCAGGCATACCAGGTTGACCATTACCCCAGCCTCCTATGCCTGCGCCGCCACCTTGTCTTGTGATTTCTAGATTTGATGTGTCAAAAGAAGAAGAGTAGAATATCTTGAGGCGTCCGCCGCCTGCACCTCCACCGCCGTAGCCATCATATTGATCAGTGTTACCTCCTGGACCACCGTCTAGTCCAAGTATTGCAGCCCTGAGTACTACGGTATCGCCCCACATCATTATTCCGCCGCCTGAGCCACCGCCCCCAGCAACGATTACCGCATCATACCCTATTGTTCCCGTAACCGTGATCATTGATGAGTCTATGATCAAGGTGTTGGCGCTGAAATAGATACTTGCACCGCCGTTACCGCCAAAACCTTCCACACCGCCGAGGCGCCCTGTACCTCCGCCAGACCCCATCTGTATGATTGTGTCGCTGCTATTACCGTAAGCAATGCCGCCAAAACCAGGGATGCCGCCACCATCGCCGCCAGTACCTCCATAGCCGCCACCACCACCAGCGCCGCCACCCAAATTCCCGGCAACCCCGTATCCGGCCCCGTAGCCGTTTGCATGCGTATTAGTGCCTCCCCAGTAGCCTGCGCCGTCGCCGCAAATCATTGATAGGCCTTGAACACAAATGTCTGGAGCGCTGAGAAAAAGCCAGCCCGTGGAATCACTCCCAGCCCATGGTCTGATCATTAGCCTGCTTTCATCGGCGATATGTATCTTCAGGTTATAAAGATGGTGCCCGCATATCGTCAGGGTATCGTCATAGACAATCAAGCTGTCGCTGTCTTCGTAAATGTAACCAAAGATTAGAGCTACGCAAAAAAGTACTGCCAAGTTTCCTCCGCCACAATATAACCATTGCATAACTCACTGTCAATGGCTGATTGTGAACTCTATAAAGGGGGCCAGAAACCTTATGTTGACAATAAAAGCTTATTACATATAATTTGTGCATGTTGAAAGAACTTTGTAAAATGCCAGGGGTTAGTGGAGATGAGGGCCGAGTGCGTGACTATATAAAGAAGGAAATCGAGAAAAAGGTCACCGAGATTGTTGAGGACCCCTATGGTAATCTCATAGTCCGAAAAGGTAACCCCAAAGGACCTCGTATCATGCTTGCCGCCCATATGGATGAGGTTGGCCTCATGATCACGGGTATTGAAAAGAAGGGGCTGCTTAGGTTCCATGCAATCGGCATTATGCCCCATGTGCTTCTAGCAAAGCGTGTCTTGATCGGCAAGGATAAGGTATGCGGTGTGATTGGCCACAAGCCAATACACCTGGCAAAAGATGAAGAAATGAAAAAAATCCCTGACGTAAAGGGTCTTTTTATTGATATTGGGGTGGCATCAAAGGAAGCCGCAAGCAAAATCGTAGGGGTCGGCGACTATGCGACTTTTGATACAGAATTCCGTGAAAATGGCGACCTGATCAGCGGCAAGGCGTTTGATAACCGAATCGGCTGTCATATATTGCTCCAGTTGATCGAGTCAGATCTACCATTGTATTATGCGTTCACAGTTCAGGAAGAGGTCGGGCTCAGGGGCGCCGGTATAGCAGCCTATCGCATGAAACCGGATATCGCACTCGCCGTTGATACTACTTCGTCTGGAGAATGGCCTGAGGATAAGGATGTGCCACAGTATCCAGTCATTGGAAAGGGGCCAGCCATAACCGTTGCTGACCGTCGTGTCATCTGTGACCCTAAGATCGTGCAGGTATTGCGCAAGACTGCAGAGGCGGAGCAGATTCCATATCAGATCAAGAAGCCTATGGTCGGCGGCACTGATGTTGGTACTATGCATCTGGTTCGAGAGGGCGTGCGGGCCGCGGTCATAGCCGTGCCAGCACGCTACATACACTCACCTCTGGCAATTGCTTCGAAAAAGGATATTGCCTCGGCAGTTAGACTTATCGATCGCAGTATTCGAAAAATAATGAGAAAGGAAGAACTATGGGTTTGATCGAAGAACTCTGTAATACCTACGGCCCAGCGGGTCGTGAGCATTTGGTGCGTAAACTAATCGGGAAGGAGATGAAAGGGCTTTGTTCAGAAGTCAAAACTGATCGACTCGGCAACCTGATTGCGCGCTGTCCGCCTGCCCGGGGTAGTAAGACTGGCGGACGGATAATGCTCTGCGCACACATGGACGAAATAGGTGTGATCATTACCTACATTGACAAGAATGGTTTTCTGAGATTTACCAATGTCGGCGGCGTTTTCCCAGAGCTGGCGCTTAACCAAAGAGTGATATTTGAAAACGGAACCATCGGCGTTATCGATATCGAACCGGAGAAAGATTCATCCAAGTCAGCGGTGAAGCCAAAACTGGAAAAGATGTATATAGACATTGGAGCACGAGATCAGAAGAGTGCCGAGAAAATGGTCCAGATAGGCGATATTGCATCATTCGATCAGCATGCCATTTGGATCAGCGACAAAAGAATATCGGCGAAGGCACTCGATGATCGGATTGGCTGCTATTGCTTGGTAGAAGTAGCAAGAAGGCTCAAAAAGACGCAAACCGACGTCTATTTTGTGTTCTCGGTACAGGAAGAAGTGGGCCTGCGCGGTGCCCGGACCGGCGCTTTTGCGATTACGCCGAAGTATGCACTCGCCGTCGATGTTACTGATACGGGCGATACACCCGAGGCTCACCGGATGCAGGTTGCCTTAGGTAAGGGCGTAGCGATAAAAGTGAAGGATAGTATGTTTCTCGCAAATCCAGTGGTCAAGGATAGATTAGTCGAATACGCAAAAGATCTGCGCATTCCTTATCAATTAGAAATACTGGAACATGGGACGACTGATGCGGCGGTTATACAACTTGTGAAAGAGGGTGTTATGAGTGGGGTCTTGTCCATTCCAACAAGGCATATTCATTCCACCAACGAAATATGCGATCTTAAGGATGTTGAGGGTACGATAGCCCTATTGACCAGGGTCTGCGAAAAGGGATTGAGTTAAGTGAGAAAAGGCTATTCAATTCTGATTACCCCGGACGATTCGACGAACTCCAGACATTATTTTCTCTCAAAGAGATATGTCATTCTGATTTCAGTTAGTGTTATAGTCATTGCCGCCGCCGCCATTGTCGCGGCGCTTAACTACACGACGGTCTCGGTGAAGGCAATGGAAGTGGATATGTTGAGAAGACGTAATGCTCAACTGGAAATGGAGTTTGCCAAGATCGAAGAGATTCGCGAGGACTTGCGTGTTGCCGAGGCTACCAATAGAAAGATTAAAGTAATGTTGGGTATCGAAAAAACTCCGGAAGTTGTGGAACCCAGTATTACGGAGATCAGCCCGAACTATACGGAAATTGAAGTACTCAAGGAAATGCCGCAAAACATTCCATCGCTGCTACCTACGATGGGTCAGGTATCCAGGGAATTTGGTCCTGGCCATTATGGTATTGATATTGCAGCCCCTCAATTCTCCCCGGTGATTTCAGCGGCATCCGGTGTGGTAAATGGTGCAGGTTGGGATTCATTGTATGGAAACTATGTAGTGATTGAACATAATAAGAATTATTCAACATTTTATGGTCATTTGAATTCAATTGATGTACTCGATGGTAGCCGCGTGAAGGGTGGTCAGGTTATTGGTACGGTTGGGTCTACTGGAAAGTCCACGTCATCGCATCTTCACTATGAAGTGAGGTTTCGTAACGAACCCGTGGATCCATTGGGTTACCTTCCTTTTTTTGTTAGGATATGAGGAGTTGATATGAGAATACTCATTACCGGGATATCGGGTTTTGCAGGAAGTCATCTTGCCGACTATTTTCTTAAAGAAGGAAATCACGATGTTTACGGTACTATAAGATGGCGCTCGAATCGTGAAAATATCCGTCATATTGAAGATAAGATACAGCTCCTGGAATGCGATATCAAAGATGCCTTTGCCATGAAATCGGTTGTCGAGGCGGCTAAACCCGATCAGATATTTCATCTTGCTGCTCAGAGCTATGTACCGTTTTCTTGGCGCGTGCCTCAGGAGACATTAGCTACTAATATCACGGGTGAATTGAACCTTTTTGAAGCAGTGCGTGCTTTGCACCTGGACCCGATGATTCACATTGCTGGTTCGAGTGAAGAGTATGGCTTGGTGCATCCTGATGAATTACCGATAACCGAAAACAATCCGCTGCGTCCGCTCAGCCCCTACGCGGTGAGTAAGGTAGCACAAGATTTTCTCGGATATCAGTATTTCAAGAGCTATGACATGAAAATCGTGCGCACCCGGGCTTTCAATCATACTGGCCCACGGCGGGGTGAGGTTTTCGTGACGTCGAATTTTGCCCGGCAATTGATCGAAACCGAACTCGGCAAGAGAGAACGGGTTCTGTACGTCGGTAATCTAGACGCGGTCCGTGACTTCTCGGATGTGCGCGATGTTGTCCGGGCTTATGCTCTCGCGCTCGAGAAAGGTACACCCGGTGAGGTATACAATATTGCCTCGGGCAAGGGCATCAAGATCAAGGATTTGCTCGCTAGATTGGTGGAAATGACTCGGGTGGAAATAAAAATCGAGGAGGACCCGAAACGGCTGCGGCCGTCAGATGTTCAATTGTTGACCGGGTCGTCTGAAAAATTCCAGAAAGCGACCGGGTGGAAACCTGAGATTCCTTTTGAGCAAACCTTGAGTGATTTAATGGACTACTGGCGTGCGGTTCTAAAATGACGACGATTCTCGTGACCGGCAGCGAAGGTTTTGTCGGCTCGCATCTGATCAAGGCGCTTGGTGAATCTTCCTACGAGGTTGTTGCGACCTGCTTGCCGCAACTGATACCCAGAAAAGGTAAGTATGTGGCGCTCGATATCCTCAGCTTGGATTTAGTCGTCGAAGTCGTTAAACAACACGAACCAGACGTGATTTTTCACCTCGCTGCAATAAGCTCAGTGGCGAAATCGTTTCGTGATCGGGCGATAGCATACAATACGAATATCGCGGGCACGGCGAATCTGTTAGAAGCAGCAAAGTCCTTACATAAGAAAGCGAAGTTTTTCTTCGTCTCGACATGCGAGGTGTATGGTGGTGGTGAAAATTTGACCGAAGATACGCCGGTTGTCTTGAAGAACCCCTACGCGATAAGCAAATATGCTGCAGAATTGATATGCAATGACTTTCAGAGTGACGGATTGGACTGCGTGATTATGAGACCATTCACACACACCGGACCGGGGCAAGCGGAGACTTTTGTTCTGCCTACTATTGCCAAGCAAATCAGCGAGATCGAAAAGGGCAAGCGGGCACCGTTGATTGAACTGGGTAATATTGAGGCGAAGCGTGAATTCTTGAACATTAGTGACATCGTCGATGCCTATCGGTTGGCGCTTGGGAAGTGCAAGTCTGGCGAGACATACAACATATCAAGCGGCCGCGGTCATACAATAGCTGAACTGGTAAAGATGTTTGCGGGGTTATCGAAGAAATCCTTCGACTTGAGAATTAACCCAGTCAAGGTGCGGAAAGTTGATATACCCGTGTTGCTGGGTAATGGAAGTAAATTCTCTGAGCTGACCGGATGGTCGCCCAAGGTGAAGATCGAGAAGACGCTTGAGGACTTGCTGAATTTTTGGCGCGCAAAAGTATAGCATATCAGCGAATGAACATCCTCGTCATAAATTGGCAGGACTGGCAGAATCCCTATGCCGGTGGTGCAGAAGTGTATCTTTATGAAATTTTCTCCCGTCTAATAAGAAAAGGGCATAGGGTCATCTTGCTCTGTAGCCGGGGGCCGCGTCAGCCACGGTATGAGGTGATCGATGGTTTTCAGATCTATAGAATCGGTCGGCGCTCAAATTTTAACTTTCTCATGCCCACTGCATTGAAAGCAATCCTGCGTCACCAAAGGGTTGATATTATTGTTGATGATTTGAATAAAATCCCTTTTTATTCGAGCGTGTTTACCCGGAAAAAGGTGCTGCCGACACTTATGCATCTTTTCCGGTCAACCATATACCGGGAAACCAATCCACTCTTTGCCACTTACGTTTTCGGTGCTGAAAGGATGGTCAGTGTTTTGTACCGCAGCGCGAACTTTGTGGCCATTTCCAAAAGCACGGCACAGGATCTGCGGGAAATCGGAGTTAAGAATCAAATTCATATAGTACACAGC
>JBAUFP010000279.1:0-7779 GCA_049679205.1 bacterium
GATTGTCAAAGCGGGTCTTTAGCTCCTTGATTTCATCAATTGTTATGATGTTCACGCCCACGGCTTTCTTCATTTACTTACTCCTTCTTTTTGGGGGCTTTAGTTTCGGTCTTTTTCGCTGCGTAGCGCCTCTTGAACTTCTCGACCCTGCCTGCTGAATCAACGATTTTCTGCCGGCCGGTGAAGAAAGGATGACACTTTGAGCAGAGGTCAACACTGATCTTCTCAACGGTTGATCTTGTTTCAATACGATTACCACAGGCACAGGTTATCACGCAGGGTATGTACTTTGGATGTATCTTCTTTTTCATGATCATCCTCCTTATCTTTCTGTGCTCATTGATTCGAGGAAATCTTTGTTGGTCTTAGTACGAGCCATCTTCTCGGTCAAGAATTCCATCTGTTCGATGGTATTCATCTCGGATAGTAGCTTACGCATGATCCATAAGCGATTAAGCTCAAACTCGGTAAGTACTAATTCTTCTTTTCTCGTGCCTGATTTGTACAGATCAAGGGCGGGAAAGATTCGCCGGTCCTGAAGCCTTCGGTCAAGGATTAGTTCCAGATTACCGGTGCCTTTGAATTCTTCGAAGATGACCTCGTCCATTCTGGACCCGGTGTCAATCAAGGCGGTGGCAATAATTGTCAGGCTGCCGCCTTCTTCGATGTTCCTGGCTGCACCGAAGAATTTCTTAGGTTTCTGGAGTGCTGTGGAATCCAATCCTCCGGATAGGGTTTTACCGGAGTGAGGTACTATCGCGTTATGGGCGCGCGCGAGACGCGTCAGACTGTCGAGCAGTATCACGACATCCTTTTTCGTCTCGACCATGCGCTTGGCTCGCTCGAGGATAATCTCGCCCACCTCGGTGTGGCGTTCTGGTGTTTCGTCAAAAGTTGACGATACGACTTCGGCATCGACTGAGCGCTCGAAATCGGTAACCTCCTCTGGTCTTTCATCAATAAGCAGTACAATGAGGTATATTTCCGGGTGGTTGGTCGTTATCGAATTGGCAATTTTTTGCAGAATAATAGTTTTACCTGCCCGGGGCGGCGACACGATCAGTCCGCGTTGTCCCTTGCCGATGGGTGTGAAAAGATCAACGATACGCATCGAGCGGTCATTTTTTGCTTCGATCTCGAGATGAATGCGTTCAATGGGGTAAAGGGGAGTCAGATTGTCGAACAGCACCCGTTCCCGGAATTCAGATAAGGAGATGTTATTGATGTGCTCGATTTTTAGCATCGCGAAATAGCGTTCGCCTTCGCGTGGTGGACGTGCCAGTCCGCGGATATGGTCACCGACCTTCAAGTTGAACTTACGTATTTGGGATATTGATAAGTATATGTCATCCTGGCTCTGCAGATAGTTGTAATTCGGCGATCTGAGAAAGCCATAACCCTCGGGATGTATCTGTAAGACACCCTCGACCGGGACAAGCTCAGCACGCTTCGTCTCTGCCTCGATTATCGCATGTATCAGGTCAGGCTTCTTGAGGTCGGTGAAACTTGCCAGACCTAAGTCCTTGGCAATAGAATGCAATTCTGTTACCTTTTTCTTTTTAAGTTCATCTATTTCCATTAATCACCTTCCATTTATGGCCAATTTAAGTATTGATATTTCTCTCGCAATGTGGTCCAATGATCTTCAATGATGACCTATGGGCAACTTAAATTGAAAACCTAGTCTTTGGAATTATTCAGGATCATTAACTAAATCAAGAGATTATAATTGTATTTTGTGGTTTGTCAATACCTAAGTTACCGGCTCAGCATGCGCTCGATTGAGCCCAGTGCCTGCTGGCCCGTTTCTTCATCAACCTCGATCTTGAATTCAATGTTCTCTAGTGCCCAAAGGATCTTCTCCTGGGTGGTTAGCTTCATGTTGGGACATATCGCATTTGGGCTGCCTGGGATGAATTCCTTGTCCGGATTTTCCTTTTTCAACCGGTGCAGCATGCCCAATTCCGTGCAGATAATGAATTGTCGTGCATCAGTCTCTTTTGCATAGCGTATCATCTGAGAGGTCGAACATATTCGGTCGGCGATTTCCTGTACATCCAACCGGCATTCTGGATGAGCAATGATTTTGGCCCCCAAGTATTCAGCCTTCAAGGCGGTGAGCCCTTCTCTCGAAAAAACCATGTGCGTTGGGCAGTACCCAGGCCAGAGATGAAATTTCTTACTGGGCAGTTGATTCGCGATATATGATCCGAGATATTGGTCAGGGATGAAGATGATTTCATTTGCGCTGAGTGAGCGGGCAACCTCCACGCCGTTTGCCGACGTACAGCAGATGTCGGATAGGGCTTTGACGTCAGCATTAGAATTCACATAGCACATAACTGCAGCTTGAGGATGATTCTGTTTCTCGATTTCTAGTTGCTGGGGCGTTATCATGTTGGCCATGGGACAGCCGGCATGGAGATCAGGCATCAACACAGTTTTGTCGGGATTGAGTATTTTCGTAATCTCAGCCATGAAATAAACGCCACAAAATAGAATCGTCTCTTGGTCAATGCGTTGTGAGATTCTAGCCAATTCCAGCGAATCGCCTGTATAATCTGCAATATCCTGAATCTCGGGCAGCTGGTAGTTGTGGGCCAGGATGATAGCGTTACGCTGTTGTTTGAGTGAATCTATCCTTTTGGTGATGTCGCTCATCAAGGTCAGTCGACCATGGATGAGACAGAAAGGACGTAATTCATGGGGTTCACAGCAGTGTGGGAAACACGGACTTCATAATGGAGATGGGGTCCTGTAGACCGGCCTGTGTTACCCACATAGGCGATGACGTCGCCGCGTTTGACCCGCATTCCCGAATTAACCCTGATTCTTTGACAATGGCCGTATCGGGTGACAAAACCGTAACCATGATCAATTTCTACGGAGAGACCATAATCCTTTTTGTTACCAGCATATCTAACCGTGCCATCGGCCGGAACAACAATGGGTGTACCTGTGGGGGCGGCAATATCCAGACCTTCATGCATCTTCACTTGACCGGTAAAGGGGTCGATTTGGTATCCGAATCCTCGTATCAGCCATCCTTGGACCGGCATGATCGACGGCGTGTGGTTTCTGAGATATGCTTTCTCCTGGAGGAAGTTGGCTAACTCGTCAAAGCTCGATTTCTGCAGCCGGGCGCGGCCGACCAAGTTGTCCAAAGTCTCAGATACATTAGTCAGTTCGCTTTTTACGTCCAATGAAAGTTCTTCCTTTTCGAATAATGGCGTGTAGCCACCAACGCCCATATTACGTAATTCATCGTCGATTGGTCGAAGCGGTGCATAACTACGCAATTTCTTATCATACAATTCCAGACTATCGATGAAGGTCTGTAAATTCGACATTTCTTTTTCAATCCGGTTGATTTCGTTCCTCACGACGCGGTTCTCGTTTTCTACCTGTGAAAGCCGGTTGCGGTCAACCTCTTTCTTCGCAAAACTTGTAAGGTTGTAGGTGAATGAAACAAGAATCGCCACGCAAGCAATGAGAATCAGTGCAATGAAGACTGACTTGATGCGCAGATTCGTTGTCTTGTTGCCTTTGCCTGTTATAAATATGATATCCACACTAATCTCCGTTTTTATTATAACATACGTGACAGAAAAGTCAAGGACATGCAGTCTATGCGCATCAATCCCTTTTCATGGGGATCCTGATACCACTTTCCCGAGCGAATTGGATTGCCTCGGGGTAGCCAGCATCGTAGTGGCGGGCGACGCCTATACCCGGGTCATTGGTCAGGACTCGTTGTATCCTTTCCTCCATGGCTTCGGTGCCATCACAGACCAGTACCTGACCGGCATGAATTGAATAGCCGATGCCGACCCCACCACCGTGGTGGACCGATACCCAGGATGCGCCCGATGCAGTATTGAGGAGGCCGTTTAGAATGGGCCAGTCAGCGATGGCATCTGAACCGTCACGCATGCCTTCGGTTTCCCGGTAGGGTGAGGCAACCGAACCGGTATCGAGATGATCGCGGCCGATCACGATGGGTGCTTCTATCTTGCCCTGCCTGACCAAGTGGTTGATCTCGAGACCGAGTTTGTCGCGTTCACCGTAGCCCAACCACGTAATACGGGCAGGTAGACCCTGAAACGGTATCTTGTCTCTTGCCAACTCGATCCACCTGCGTATCGATGCATCGTCACCGAACAATTCTAGTACTTTTTTGTCGAGTAAATGGATATCGCTCTTCTCGCCGGAGAGCGCAGCCCACCGAAACGGTCCGCGCCCGCTGCAAAACAGTGGTCTGATGTACTCGGGAACGAAGCCAGGAATCACAAAGGGATTTTCAACGCCTGCCCGCTTTGCCTGCCCTCTTATGTTATTCCCGTAATCGAATGTGATTGCCCCTTTTTTCTGCATCTCGAGCATTGTCTCTACTTGTTTAGCAATTGATTCGAGCGCTCGCTTCTTGTATTCCTCTGGGTCTCGGGAGCGCAGTGCCAATGCGTCAGCGAGACTCATGCCACCCGGAACGTAGCCGTTTAATTCATCATGAGCTGACGTTTGGTCGGTGAGGGCGTCGGGTATAATGCCCCGGTTCAGCAGTTCTGGTTCGATTTCCGAGGTGTTGCCAACCAGTCCTACGGACAGTGGTTTTCCTTTATCGACTGCTCCAAATACTATTCTCAAAGCCTCATTAAGATCGTTGACCATTACATCGCAGAAGCCCTGATTCACTCGCTTCTGGATACGCGCCGGGTCTACCTCGACATCGAGTATGACCCCTCCATTCATGGTCACTGCCAGGGGCTGGGCACCGCTCATGCCGCCCATGCCTCCGGTCAAAACCCATTTGCCCTTTAACGAACCGCCAAAGTGCTTACGTGCACAGGCGCCAAAGGTCTCATATGTGCCTTGAATAATGCCCTGGGTGCCGATGTAAATCCATGAACCAGCAGTCATTTGCCCGTACATGATCAAGCCGAGTGCTTCGAGTTTACGGAAGTAATCCCAATTCGCCCAGTGCGGGACAAGGAGTGAGTTGGCGATCAACACGCGTGGGGCATGTTCGAAGGTTCGAAAAACACCGACCGGCTTGCCCGACTGGACGAGTAGGGTTTCATCGTTCTCGAGTTTCTTCAGTGAATCTACGATTGAGTTGTAGCATGCCCAGTTGCGTGCCGCTCGGCCACTACCGCCATAGACGATTAGTTCTTCTGGCTTCTCAGCAACATCAGGGTCCAGATTATTCTGGAGCATACGCAGAGCTGCTTCTTGATGCCAGCTCTTGCACGATATTTTAGTGCCGCGTGGTGCCGACACTGGTTTGTAGGAAAATTCCTTAATGGTTTTAGTTTTCTTCATCAGTCCTCCTGATTCATTCTATGCTAAAAGGCATTTTTGTCAAGTTAACCAGTCCCCGGGAATAATTAGTACTATTGTTGACTCAACTTACAAAATATGTATAATACGCAGGATGAGGAAATATCTTCTTTTGATGTCTTTGTTTTTTCTGTCCTGCGGCTTATCGCCCGGAGCGCGGGCGATAATGATTCTCGAACAAGGATTGAAAGATTCATCGCCTGTAGTACGGATAAATGCGGCGGTGGGATTGAATAACAAAACGGCGAGTGTTGTGCTGACTGAAATATTCATGGACGGAGAAAACGAGGCCAAAGCAGCCGTGCTGCAGTCGATATCAGAAAATAGAGAATTGTTGTCTGAGGCTTTAATTGTCGAGGCATGCAGTAGCCCGAATCCATTGGTCCGTGAAGCAGCCTACCGAGTAGTCGTCCTGGGTGAGTTCGTCAATGCAGAAGAATTACTTTTGCGCGGTACGCGGGATGAGCTCGTTGCCGTGCGTGTAATCTCTTATGGCGGATTAGCCAGGTTCGGGGATCGTGAGCTCCTGCAGCAAGGAATACGAGATCCCGAGACGCGCGTACGTATTGCCTCGGCAAAAGCCCTGGGTGAACTGGGCCGAGCGGGCATGCCCGAATTTATCAAGGATGAATTGAGGAAATCTACACCCGATTTACTCGGCATCGGTATTGTAGCGATAGCCCAATTGGGTGATACTGCTTCGATTCCCTTATTCAAGGCGCTGCTTAAAGAAGGTGCCGGTGACTTGAGGATCGACGCGGCTGAGGCACTTTTGATCCTCGGTGACGATACCGGAGTCGAGGCATTGAAGAATGGCCTGCAATCGAATGACCCATTTGTCCGTATCCATACTGCCGAAGTTTTGGCTAAGCACGATGTGCCGGCAACATATCCTTATTTGGAAGCGGCCACACGCGATGATTTCATGAATGTGGCAGTGTGGGCAGTGAAAGCATTAGCCCGGCACGAGCCTCATAAATACAAAGAGCGGTTTTGGGAACTCCTGGATGCGCAAAATCCCCTACTGCGCATTGCCGCGGCAACGGCTTACCTGAGGTGTTTGGATGGCGCTTAGATTGTACAACACGCTTGGCGGAAAAACAGAAGATTTCGTGCCGCTGGCCGACACGGTGCGTATCTACACGTGCGGTCTGACCGTGCAGAGCGAACCGCACGTCGGGCATATCCGGGCGGCTTTGGTGCGCGATATTTTGATGCGCTGGCTCAGGTTCAGTGGGTATAAGGTTGTGGCTTTGGAAAACTTCACCGACGTCGATGACAAGATCATCGAGAAGCAGAAGGAATTCCAGAAAGACTGGCGCCTGATTGCGCAGGAACATATCGATACCTACCTCTGGGCTTGTGATAGGCTGAATATCGAACGGGCGACTTTCTACCCGAGGGCGTCTCAGCATATTGAGGAGATCATCAGCCTGGTCGAGCGGCTCGTCGAAAAAGGGTTTGCGTATGAGAAGAAGGGTGATGTATATTTCCGCGTGCGCAAGTTCCCAGATTACGGAAAACTGTCAAAGAAGAGTATCGATGATCTCATAGCTGGAGCAAGGATTGCGCCAACTGAATCAAAAGACGATCCGCTGGACTTTGCACTATGGAAGGCGGCAAAAAAGGATGAACCATACTGGCTGAGTCCTTGGGGTAAAGGAAGACCGGGTTGGCATATTGAATGCTCCGCAATGTCCATGCGCCACCTAGGTGAGATGTTCGATATTCATACCGGGGGAGAGGATTTGGTTTTTCCCCATCATGAGAACGAGATCGCTCAATCCGTAGCCGCTACGGGTAAACCGTTTGCTCGATACTGGTTACATAACGGCTGGGTGACCCTGACCGGCGAGAAGATGTCGAAGTCGACCGGGCATTATTCGCCAATAAAGGAAGTGCTGGGACAATATTCAGGAAACGTGATTCGGATGTTCATGCTCAAGACTCATTACCGCAAGCAACTTGCCTACGATGACGAGAGGCTTGATGAAGCGCGGGCGGCATTGACGACGATAAGGACTTATTTGGACAACGCAGCTAGTAAGTATGGGGAGTTGAGAAAGATCTCAGAACCCATGATGTTTGATGCTTTTACCGAGGCAATGGATGACGATTTGAATACTTCAAGAGCATTGGGCATAGTGTACGAATTGATAAAGAAGGGCAATGAAGCGGATGATGTTAAAATAGCGGCCAGTGTGGAATACTACTATTCACTTCTGGGTTTCAAGTATGAAGTAGAGACTTTAATTGAACCGTATAGAGATGTTATTAAGATACTGTTAGAAGTTGAGGAGAGGCTGGCGAGCGATAACCGGAAAGAACTACTAAACTATATTATGGTAAGGTTTCATGATAGAATAATAGGCATCAAGAATGTGAATGAATTGTATCCTAAAATCATTGCCTTGTTACTTGATGTGAGAAACCAGTTGAGAA
>JBAUFP010000280.1:0-3603 GCA_049679205.1 bacterium
GAACAGGAGAGTGGAGTTTGTGATATTGAAATGACATCTCAAAGTGGAATTCGAAAAGCGGAAAGCGAAAACCAAAATGGCGAAGCAGGATATACAATTCGCGATAATTGAGGGAAGAATTCGGAAAAATGGTAGATACGGGATGAAGCATTTCGGAATTCGAAGAGAGAAAAGCGAAATTTAAATGGGTAGAGAGGAACTAGAAAAGCGAACAAAAGAGTTTGCATTACGGATAATCAGATTTGTCGCGAATCTACCAAAGAATAGGATTACAGATGTATTGGGTTATCAGTTATTGAGGTCCGGCACCTCGGTAGGTGCTAACTACCGTGAGGCAAATCGAGCAGAATCCCGTAAGGATTTTATACACAAGATCGGTCTAGTTGAGAAAGAGTGTAGTGAATCTAACTATTGGCTGGAGCTTTTTGAAGAATCAGACATCGGTGACAAGTCAGAACGTATATGGCTCTTGAAAGAATCCTGCGAACTCTTAGCTATTTTTACCACTATTGGCAAGAAGACGAAACTGAAAAAGTGAGAACCGAAATCTACACCTAGGAGCATTTTATTTCGAACTTCGAGGTTTGTTTTTGGTAATGTTTCCGCTTTCCGCTTTTCGCTTTTCGAATTTCTGTACAGGGTTATTCTGTAATCGGAGGAGGTGAGTATGAAGAAGTCTATCTTATTGGCATTATGTATTGTCGTAGTGCCTTGTTTCGCTGTGTTCAATCGTACCTCGGGGTTGGTGGACATTCCCGCTGCGCGTGTACTGCCGCATCTTGGCTTCCGGGCAGGATTTGATGGTTCATATGATCTATCCTCAAATGATGCCATAGAAAAGAGCGACATAAACTTCCATCTTTCACTCGGGCTATTCGACCGACTGGAGTCTTATTTCAATGTCTATACGATTGATAATTTCACTGCTTCGATCGGGTTTTGTCACAACTTTTACAGCAGCGATAAACTAGCGCTTGCATGGGGTGTTCACGAGATATCATACACTCAGGATATATCCGAAGTCGGACGCGGTGATTCAATCGGTTGGTTTGACGACATGATGTATAACATGGCAGCGTATGAGAAGCCATTTGAGTTGGGGTCGGCCTTCGTTGTATCTACATACTCGTTACACAAGAATGTTAACATCAGCATGGGTCTGGGTAGAGGCAGGTATGTTGGCTATGGCACTCACTCCAAGTATTTCAATTCCAATTTCCATCATGAACAAGGTGGTGATTGGGGCGTTGGTCTGTTTGCCGGTCTCGAAGCAAAACTGGGTGAGCATGTTAGATTCCTGCTCGACGGTGACGGCCGTGATATAAACCTCGGTTTGGGTTTCCGTTTATTGCCTGTTGAAATCCGGATCGCGGTGACCAAACTGGAATGGCTCATATGGCGGAGCGAACCATATGCACCGAGTATTTCTGCTGCTATTTCCATCGTAAGAGATAAAGCGATACCGAAGCTAGGTATGATTGCCGGCAAAGTATTGGATGAGGAGAGTAATCCACTTGCCGCTGAGGTTGGTCTTATTGACTCGCGGTACGGTAAATACATGACCGAGCCAGCAAGTGGCCAGTATGCTTTTGAAAGTATTCCTTCTGGTGCTTACGAAGTTTATGCACGTGCCGAGGGTTTTGAGACTTCAACGAAGAAGGTGAGGGTTCCTTCAGGCAAAACTGTCTATTGTGATTTTCGACTTAGTCTCAAAGCAGAGCCTACTGGTCAAATAGTGGGAAAAGCCATTGATTTGGAATCCGGTATACCATTGATCGTGGCTTTGACCGTTGTTGAAAGGGGTGCTTACACCGTATCCGATTCCAATGGTATTTTCGAATTCGACAAGCTGACGCCCGGTGCCTATAAAATCATGGCAGAGGCCGTGGGTTATGAAATCGGTTTCCATCCAGTCGAAGTTTATCCCGGGAAGAAGACTGCACTCAACATAAAGATGATAAAGCCACGCATGAGCATTACACTGAGGGATATCAAGTTTGATTTTGGCAAGGCGGTAATAAAGCCCGAATCCTTCCATATTTTGGATGATGCAGCCGCGGTGATTAGTAATCATCCGGATATAAAGGTCGAAGTACAAGGCCATACCGATGCAATCGGCTCAGCGGAGAACAATATGAAACTATCTTACATGCGCGCAAGCGCGGTCCGCGCCTATCTGATCGAGAAACACGCCATCGATCCAACCAGGTTGATCCCCATGGGCTATGGCGAGAGCCGGCCCATAGCTTCTAACGAAACATTGGCGGGACGTGATCAAAACCGCCGCGTCGAATTCCTGCTGCTGAAATGATCCGCGAAAGCGGAATTCGAAAAGCGAAAAGCGGAAACTAAAATAACGATACAGGATACACGATCCACGATTCCCCTCGAAGCTTTGCTTCTCGGGATACTGAATTTAACATTCAAATTGAAAATTCGAGTAAGATTCGCGCATGATTCACAAAACATGATACTGGATTCTCGATCCTAGATAACAAAACACCTGATACCTGGGATGCATGCTGCTGTCGGAGCAGGGCGTTTACTAAAATTTGTAGTTGCCTGATTCACCGGGACTGGCTCCGAAGGTGCCTGTCCCGGTGAGGTGAATTCCCGAAGGTGCCTGTCCCGTTCTATCTCCGTAGAAAAAGTGCGTGGGTCTCTTCCATCCCAAAGGAATATATATTTATAAACTGAAGTATCACAAGAGTCTTGCGTCTCGCTGGGATCAGTTTCCACGCAGCCAGCAGATACTCGCTATTGCTAGCGAATTGCAGCGCGCCAGGAATTTCCTGGTAAAGAAAGATTATGAAGAGACCAAAAATGCGTATGAAAATGCGTATGAGCGTGCATTCGAGCTTTTGGATTTAACGATCAGTCTCGATCATACTTATTTCGAGCGATATGAGCTCTTGCGCTTTCGCGAGATGTTGGGTCATGCGTATCTCAATGAATCCAACAACACCGAGCTGGTTGGAAAGTTATTTGACGTCCTGATTTCGTTAAATAAAGACAGCTTCAATGCTCTACATTGATGTACGAACCCGCCGCAATATGTCTTCAGGAGCGAAGCGACATGTCTTCAAGTGAAACGTTTCTTCAGCCGAAGGTGTGCCTTCGATACCGCGCGTAGCGCCCATACCGACCTAAGGTCACCTACCCTGTGTCATTGTTTCCCCGTTTCATAGACAGCGCCATGCCATCATAGATGGTTGACTTCTATTCTTCTCTGGGTATCATAAGGTGGGAGGTAGTGTGAAAAAATTCATTGTCTTGTTGTCTATTTTTTCTTTTTTATCCGCCACAAATGTCGATTTGCTCAATAGCCTAATAGCACAAACGCGGTCCGGTGAAGGTACGTATCGTATCGAACCCGGTGATTTGCTTGAGGTTATTATCCTCGGAGAGGACGAACTCGCCCGTACACTCATGGTTATGCATAATGGCACGATTTCCTTCCCCTTGGTTGGCGAGGTGAAAGTAGCTGGGTTAACTACTGATCAAGCATCATCAGTACTTGCGCAGAGATTGGAAAAGTACTTCATCCATCCGGTTGTGTCAATTATTTTACAGAGTCCAACCCTGCCTTATGTTTCTGTATTC
>JBAUFP010000281.1:0-5875 GCA_049679205.1 bacterium
GGCTGGCGTCGTTCACTCTGAAGCTGACATCATCCAACACAACCAGGGAATCAAATTTCTTTGATAGATTTCTTATTTCGATCATCCGAATATTACCAGCGCTACCAAAAAATCTAGCATGAGCACGAGAATCGAAGCGGTGACGACTGCTAACGTAGCGGCCTTTCCCACTTCACGTGCTCCACCCCGAACCCTGAAACCAAAATAGCAGCCAGATGTGGCGATGACGACTGAGAAGAAGAACGATTTCATCAGACCGCCAAAGAATTCTCGGGCGTAAAAAAAATGAGTCAGTCCATAATTAAAAACACCAAACGGTACGTCCAGAAAGAAATGCGCGTACAGGCCACCCACAAGCAAGGCATTAAATTCCGCGATCACAGTGAGTACGGGAAGTGCGATAAAGGTGCCTATTATGCGCGGCAAACTCAGAAATCGGTATGGATTGATGGCCATGATGTCAAGCGCATCGATCTGTTCAGTTACCCGCATCGACCCAATCTCTGCGGCCATGGATGAAGCACACCGACCACTCACCATCAGGGCGGTGAGGATCGGCCCCAATTCTATCATCACCATTCTACCAACTGTTGCACCAAGGATATAACGCGGCATAGTGCCGGCTACCTGGTATGAAGTCTGCACAATTGAAACGAGACCGACAAAGGTCGCGATAATCAATATGAGCGGTAATGAATTTATACCAACTTCGTATACCTGACGTAGTATACGATACCTGGTCTGTCTAAATTGCCATGATATAAATACACTGCGGATGAAGAAAGAAGAAAAATCGCCAATCGCGCTAAAAAGGTTCACCACGTTCCTCAACGATCTCTTCTTCTCTCAACGTCATGTTGGCAAATTGTGTATATTCATTGAAGAAACCCAATTCAATGATCCCGGTTGGACCATTACGTTGCTTGGCAATGTTAATCTCGGCAATACCTTTCTTATCAGTTTGTGGATCATAAACCTCATCACGGTAGATGAAAATAACGACATCGGCATCTTGTTCAATCGCGCCGCTTTCGCGCAAATCAGCCAGGATCGGTCTCTTATGCTCACGATGTTCTGGCATGCGTGATAGCTGCGACACGACAACCATGGGGCAATCCAATTCCTTGGCCAGTGCCTTCAACGATCTGGAAATCTCAGAAATCTCCTGCTGTCGTGATGCGGCACGCGCGACCTTTGGCCCTTCCAATAGTTGTAGATAGTCAACAATGACCATCTCGATGTTGTAATCCGCTTTCAGACGCCGGGCTTTCGCCTTTAACTCATATATCGACAACTGTGCCGAGTCATCGATGAAGATCGGAGCCTTATCGAGATTGCCCGCCGCGGTTGCCAAATTGACCCAATCCTCATTACGTAGCATGCCTCTGCGCAGATTCCTCAGACTCACCTTAGCCTCGCTGCACAACAACCTCTGAACCAATGCCTCACCCGACATCTCAACGGAGAAGATACCGATCGGAGTATTATTCTTTATCGCGGCAAACGAAGCGATGTTAAGCACAATAGCGGTCTTGCCCATAGACGGTCTACCTGCAACAACAACGAAATCGCCCTTCTGAAAGCCGGACGTTATCTCATCGAGTTCATAGTAACCCGTTTCCACACCCGTGATCATCCGGGCGCCGCGCATCGATTCGGCCGTCTCGATGATTTTTGTGATATAACCCCTGATACTGATCGGCTCTTTGCGCAAACCTTTTTCTTTTATCCCGAAGACCGAGTTCTGTGCATAGTCCACCAGTTCGGCAGCAGTCTGAGAGTCCTCAAAGCTATTCTTTAGCATCTCCATGGAGACATGGATGACATTGCGTTTTATCGCCTTGTCTAAAACGACGCGGGCATGGTGCTCAACATTAGCAGTTGTGAGCATGTTCGCGACCAGATTCGATACATATTCCGGACCACCAATGTCATCTAACATCTTATTTTGCTTTAACCAATCAGTAACCGTAACCAAATCCGAGGTGATATTCTGATTGAACAAACTGAGAACCGCACGGTAAATCTTCTGATTCGCGGGTTGATAGAAATGTTCCTCGCTAAGGATTTCCATTGCCTTGGGCAGGGCATTAGTGTCGAGGAGTATTGCGCCCAGCACCGACTCCTCCGCCTCGAGTGAATGAGGGGGTACTCTCTTTTCGTCCATGTGCTACCTCTTCCTACGCTGTTTAGATTGCGCCATACACTCGTCCAGTATGCGGTTTGCCAGTTGCCATTTTGTCAGTTCCTGAAGTATAATTGGTTTCCCTTTTTTTCTCAGAATACTCGCTTTGATACGGTCATGACCAATTGCTGCGGTTGTGTTGAGCACGACCAAGTCCAGATTTTTTGCCTTCATCTTTTCTTTGGCCCGCGCCAGCCCCTCTCTATCTTCAAGAGAAAAACCCACCAGCTGCTTATCCGTTTTCTGCTTTGCCATTTCCTTAAGCAAATCCACGTTCTTTTCCAATTCGACGTTATATTTCGACCCATGTACCTTAACCGCATTCTTGCACCGCAGCTTGTAGTCACCAACCGCAGCGGCCATTATCAGGTAATCGCACCAATTAAACATCTTCTTCAAGGCATCGAGCATTTCAGATGACGTGCGGACCCGGGTGATCTCAACATCCTCGGGTAAAGGACAGGTCGCCTCACCGAAAATACCCTTAACGGCTGCGCCCCGGCAATAGGCTGCCTGTAATAACGCGCTGCCCATCAAACCAGTAGACCGATTGGTCACGACTCGGGCCGGGTCAAGGTCCTCCTCAGTACGACCACCGGTTACTATGAATTTCCGACCGTCCAAATCACTCCGTTTCTCGAAAATCGTCATGATCTTTTTCTGAATCATTCCAACCGCGGGAAATCGTCCCCGCCCGATTTTACCTGAGGCCAATACACCGACGCTCGGTTCGAGGAAATGCACGCCATTCGCGATCAGCATTTCCGCATTCTTCCTCACTATTGGACTATCCCACATACCCTGGTCCATTGCCGGTACGATCAGGACTGGTTTTCGATAGGAAATCATTGTTGTCGTGAGCAAATCATCGCCCATACCGCAAGCCGCTTTTCCGATGAAATTAGCTGTGGCCGGAGCGATGACAAGCATATCTGACCATTCATTGAGGGTTAAATGCTTGATACCTTTGGTCAATACAAACTGGTCAATGAAAACTTCACTACCGGATAGAGTCTGACAGCTTAATGGCGTAACGAAATTAAGCGCCGATTTTGTGAGGATAACGCGCACTTCGGCACCGTGTCTACGCAATAATCTGACTAACTCCAGAGACTTATAGGCAGCAATTGATCCAGTTATACCCAACAGAATCTTCATTCGGTGTATTTTATTTTCCCAGCCAGTAATTTCCTTATTGCTTCCAGAACTGGGTTGATTTTTTCATCTACAAGGCCTTTACCCTGCTCTTCCTTGAGCTTGCGCGCTTCCAATGAAGCGATATTTACAGCCTTATATTTGTTTTTGAATTTCTGCCAGATTTTTTCAATAGGGATTATCATTGAACCTCCTTCAGTATTCTACGCAAATAACTCCTAGTGTCAATCCTAGTAGTCTAGTAGTCGAAACCCTCTCGCGCCTGTATTCCGTCATTGAAATAATGTTTCACCTCACGGCATTCAGTTATCAGGTCGGCGTAGCGTACAAATTCCTCGGGCATGTAGCGCCCGGTTAGAACGAGTTCCACTTTCTCGGGTCTCTTCTCGAACAAACTAACCACTTCCCTGGCCTTTAACAATCCGAAGCTAACCGCAACATTGATCTCATCGAGAACCACGACATCATACTTCTTGCTCATAATCGCTTCGCCAGCGCGTTTGAATCCTTCCCCAGCCAGACGTATATCTTCCGGGTCAGGGTTCTCGGGATTTACAAAATCAGGTCGACCGTATTGCTCGATAGATATATTGGGTATTTTCTTTACAGTTTGAAGCTCGCCATAATTTATCTTACCCTTCATGAATTGGATGATGATCACGCGCAGCCCGTGACCTGCAGCGCGCACGGCCAGCCCCAGCGCCGCAGTCGTCTTACCCTTTCCGTTTCCAGTATAAATATGTATCATATTCCACCTCTAAGAAATGCCTAAAACCGCCTGAGGCGGCCAAAATGCCTAAATACCTAAATAGCCCTGTAGGAATTTAGGCATTTGGGTGTTTAGGAATTTATCCTTGTAGATCGTCCTGCGCTAGTTCAGCAACTTACAGTCACCAGCAATTATATGCTCGATACCGTAGTCGGCACGCATAACAATCAGCGCGCCCTGCCGGTCAATATCAAGTACTTTGCCCATAACAACCCTCTCCGGTAGTTCTATCCTGACATCGCGACCGATCATTATTGTGTAATCACGCCATTTTGCTAGCAATTCATCGATCTTGTCATCTTTGAGAAACCGGTAGTTCTTATCGACGGACTGGCACAAATCTTGATACAGGGTTTGTGCATTTAAATGCTTCTTCGTTTCGACGAGGATGGAGCTTGCTTTTTCCACCAAATCATCCGGGAACTGTTGGACATTAAGATTTATGCCGATACCAAGTATCGCTCTTTCATCGATGATTTCCGCCAGGATGCCCGCTACTTTCTTGCGGTTCAGCAGTATATCGTTAGGCCACTTTATACCTAACCTAATGTCATAAGGTTGAAACGCCTCGCAGACGGCAACGGCCGCAGTAAGAGGCATCAGGCAGTTATCGCAATGATTAAGCAGAACCGACATCCAGAGGCCACCTTCAGGCGAGTACCAATTACGCCCCTTTCTACCTTTACCCGCGGTTTGGACATCCGCGAGCACAACCGTACCCTCTGGGGCATCACTCAGTATATGCTTAACATACTCGTTTGTCGAATCAACCTCGGTGAGCCGGTAGAACTTGCTGCCGACAATCATCAATGCCTATCCATCCTTATCATTCTTTTTGAATATCATGGCGACCACAGTTTTGTCATTGCCGCCCATACTGGATATCATACCATACGGTCTATCAGCGTTGATCCTTATTTGATAGTCACCGGCCTTACCAGAGAGTTGATGTACAACATCTACTGCCTGTCTAACCCCAGTCGCGCCGGTTGGATGACCATACCCGATCAAGCCGCCCGAGGTATTGGTAGGTATGATGCCGTCAAGCTTGGTATTACCATCCTTCACGAAATCAGCGCCTTCACCGTGACGCGCTAAACCCGCCGCTTCAACCGCCAGTAAACCAGCAACAGTAAAGCAGTCATGAACGTCTAACACACCGAGGTCTTTCGGTTGTATGATCGCCCGCTCATATGCTCGTTTTGCGGCAATCTCACAAGTCGTCAACTTGGTCAATTCAGGCGGTGGTGTGGTTAAGTTATCCTGAACCTGAGCATAGGCAACAACTTCGATGGCATCTTTCTTGTCCACACCGATTTTCTTCAAACCTTCTTCGGAAGCAAAAATCAGCGCGGCGCCACCGTCTGACACTTTTGAACAATCAAATACATTGATGTGTTCACAGAATGCTTTAGGGCTGGGTGATGTCATTCCAGTCGCGTACAGATCGGAATTCCTATTGTGGTATTCTTGTGCCTTGGGGTTCTTACGGGCATGTTCGATTGCATTAACATACCACTGAGCCATACCAGGACGGAACTTCTCAAAACCGAACTTATCAAAACACGCACCGGCACGCTGCGCGAACTGATCCGGGAAGAAATAAGCATGCCCCTTTTTTCTCTCTCCCGAATACCAGCCTGCAGCGGCAAGGTAGTCTGCACCATACACCGCCTTCACCGAGTTTTGTACCTCAACACCAATGCACAACACCGAATCAGCCAGATCAGCAAGAATCGTCTTGACCGCAGCAACCAGTGCCAGGC
>JBAUFP010000282.1:0-6365 GCA_049679205.1 bacterium
ACTGAAGATGAAGAACGGAGGATAGTTGCGGGTCCTTTTGTTCATCCTAATCCGTTCCACAGCGTACTTCATATTACTTTGCATGAACCATCCAAACATGTCGATATTTATGATGTGACGGGTGAACTCATGCAGAGGATCGACAATCAGCACTTGAGTACTGATCTTACGGTGGACTGCGTCGATCTGCCGAGGGGTATATATTTCGTTGTACTCAGAGACCAGAGGCTAAAAGTAATAAAGTTCTGAATCAAAGTAAGTCTGTCGATATTATTCTTGTGATTGGTTTTGCATAGGGACTTCTCCCGTAAAAACGGGATGCTCACTTGCACTATCAAATCGAAGATTTGCGTGAAACTGGCATCGACGCAGTCGGCAGTACCCCCCATACTCGAAGACCAACCGCCATTAGTGTTCGAGCGTAGTCGAGAACAGAGGCGTATATACTTCTCGACAAGCTAAAAGGGTTTTTAGTTTTTACTGATCGAGGCCACCGTGCCAACGTATCATTTATCACTGTAATCACCAGTTTTAATCGCTGTAATCAACCTGCGGAGCAGGGTCATTGGTATTTCGAATTTTGAGCGTCATTGCGAATGTAATGATACTGCGAGCGCAGCGATACTGCGTGTTGTTAAAGCGGCATCAGTTATTCCTTCATGAATTCTTCTTCCATCAGTTGATGTTGATATAGTCTCCAGTACAGACCCTGCTTTTTCAGAAGGTCTTCATGCGTGCCTTGCTCGACGATTTTGCCCTTATCCAGTACATATATATAGTCACAAACAGACAGTACCGAGAGCCGATGAGAAATAATGATCATTGTCGTTTCGGGCGTTTGGGATAGTTGATTGATCAATTCCTTCTCGGTGTCGGCATCAAGATTCGATGTCGCATCGTCGAGTACGAGTATTTTTGGTTTGTCGAGAACCGCGCGGGCGATCGCGACGCGTTGCTTCTCACCGCCAGAGATCCGCAGCCCGCGTTCACCGATCAATTCGTCCCATCCTTTGGGCGCGCCGCTTATGAACCGTTCTAGCTGAGCAAGTTTAACCGCGTTATTCACCATCGGCGCGTCAACCTTACGGCCAAAAGTTATGTTGTTATATATGCTTTCAGAAAATAGCGAAGACTCCTGCGGTATGTAGCCGAACAGCGGGCGGAGCCCGGAAATACGGATGTCTTTCATGTCGGTGCCGTTGATTTTGACCCTACCCTCAGTGGGGTCGGCAATTCTCATGAGAATCTGGAGTAGTGTTGTTTTTCCCGATCCAACCGTGCCGGCTAGGCCGATCTTTTGACCTGGTTCGATTTTGATATTGATTCCATCGAGAATGAGCGGGCCGTCTTCGGTGTACCTGAAATACACATTTTCCATAGCGATGCCCTTATGCTCGGCTTCTTTCACCCGGCCTTGGTCAACAACGTCGGCTGGAAAATTCTTGATTTCTTCAACGCGTTCACTCTGGACCTGTGCGCGTTTCTTGGAAACAAAGAAGTTGCCTATTCTCAGCATCGGGTCGAGGAGTATTATTATATATGCATTAAAAGCTACGAATTCGCCGATCGTGAGGTTGCCGCGGATAATAAAAAGACCGCCAAATAAAAGCACTAGGATCACACCCGTCTCTTCGATTGCGGTAAACAACGTGTGAACCAAGGCTTCCAGTTTAATGACCCTTATCGACGCCTTGACCCTTTTCTTGAGCATTGCGACGAAGCGCAGGTCGGTTTTTTCTTCTGTTGTGTACGACTTCACAAGTTTTATGCCGGTAAAGCTCGATTGCAGGTGATTATTGGTGTGCGATATGGATTCGCGCCAGGCATAGTAGTACTTGTACATGGTAGGGCTGATCTTGAGCCAGCCTACTGCGGCAACGCTGATGGGAAGAGCTGAGATCAGCGTGAGCAGGGGATTAATCTTGATCAGAAAGAATAACGCAATGACTAGGGTAAAGATACCTTCGATCGGTCTGAAAATGCCCGAGCATGAGAACCATGCGAGTTCGTTGAGGTCGTGATCAACACGCTGGAGTATATCGCCGGCCGGGAAATGACTGAGAAAAGAATGTCCTTTGCGTAGTATCTTGGAAAATATATTAGTTCGTTCACTAATAAGATACATTTCGTTGCTGCGGCCGCGGGTGAAGGGTAGCAAAGAGTTGAAAATAGCGCGCAGGAATCCTATGCCGCCGATGATTAATACCAACCTTAATAAAGTCTGGCGCGCGAAATTCAGCCTTATTCCATCAATGACATCCTTTAAGATATACGGAAAGATAAGCGCGATGATAGTATTGATGAACGAAAATGCAATTAGAAACGAAAGCCATAGTCTGTGTCTCTTCCAGAAGTGGATGACCGATCTCATTGTACACCGCCTAGATATTGTAGCCGGTACATTTTGTAATAATGTCCTTTGCCGAGAAGTAGATCAGCGTGATTTCCCTCTTCCACTAATTTGCCCTTGTGGATGACCAGAACGCGGTCGGCAAGGCGCGTTGTCGTCAGCCGGTGCGCAATGATGATTGCGGTACGTCCTTTCAAAAGCTCTTTCAACCCTTGCTGGACTAAGCGTTCGCTCTCCGGATCCACCGATGATGTTGCCTCGTCAAGAATGAGTATTTCTGGGTCAAAGACCAAGGCTCTTGTATATGATATTAGTTGTCTTTCACCGAAAGAGAGATTAATACCCTGTTCGATGATATTTGTCTTGTAGCCATCCGGCAGATTCAGAATACGTTGATGGATATTTGCGCGCTTTGCAGCAACGTAGATTCTATCATCAGGTATTGTTTCATCAAAGAGTCTTAGATTGTCGAGAATCGAGCCCGGGAAGAGTATTACATCCTGAGGTACAAAGCCGATTCTTGAGCGCAGCGAATGGCGTTCTATATGCGCCAGCGACGTCCCGTCGATCAGGATATCCCCATCCTGGGGCGAATAGTATTTTAGCAGAAGAGAAATAATCGATGTTTTACCACCGCCGGTTTCTCCAACGAGCGCAATGCGCTCGCCTTTCTTAATCTGAAAATTAAGGTTCTTGAGCACCCAATTCTTATCTTCATAAAAGAAACTAAGGTTTTTGAATTCGATTACATTTTCGAATTCCCTCAAAACGTGTTTCTCGCTAACTTGAAATTCTTCCGCAGTCGATAGGATCTGAAATACCCTCTCGGCCGCGGCGAACGCACGTTCGATGACATTTATTTGATCGGATAAGCCTCGTAAAGGTACAAAAAGGCGCGTGATATAACTTATAAACAGGTACAGTGTACCGATTGTGATCAATCCAGCCAGAGCCCATATTCCGCCAATGCCGAGTACGAGCACGATGCCAATGATCTCGCCCAGTTCGACGAAGAACCATATGCGGTACCAGTATGATAGTGACTTCAGCTCATAGTCGTATTTATCCTGACCTAGCGCGTTAACCTTTGAGACGAAATTGTCCTCCTGTTGAAACATCTGAACAACATGCAATGACTTCACTGTTTCAACGACAAAACCGTTTATTTCGGCGATCTTCTTTCTCAGGTTGATAAACACGGTGCGGACGTGTTTTTCAAACCAGTAAAAACTGTAGGCAAAAATAGGCATCATCACCAGTATCAATAGATACAACCGCCAGCTGACCACGAGCATCACCACCGACATACCCACGAGGAGTGCGAGGTTGCTGACCAAAACGACCGCGGTTGATGAGAAAAGGAATTTAAGGGCTTCGGTGTCGCTCTCGACGCGCGAGATGAGTGTGCCTATTGGGTGTTTGTCATAATAGGATATCGGTAATCTTAGCAGATGTCTGAAGGCGTCGGCTTTCAAATCGGCGATAGCCTTTTCTCCCACACTCATGATTTCGATCTGCTGGAAATATCTTACCAGAAGAACAACCACCTGGATGATTATGTATACCGCAGCGATGATTATGAGTCCTTGAGCACTTTTGTTGGGTATTTCGACGTCGATGGCGCGTCTGATCAAGATTGGACCGAGCAAGGTGAGGAGCGTCGAAAAAAGCAGCAGGAATGAAGCGATGATTATTGTTTTGGAGTACTTCCGAAAATACGGCAGGAGCTTTTTTAGTACGCGCCAGTTTCTTCTTTGTACGCCGTCCTGCTCGCCTGAGTACCTATCTTCCCAATGCCAGTGCATAGATTCATATTATGTACATTATGCTCTCAATGTCAAACCTCGCTGTTTGACATTGAGAGCGTCTATCGTTGAGCAGTAATGTCTACGTGTTAGTCTTCGAGTGAGCAAAGCGAATCGAGAAGGTGTAGCTTCGTTTAACAAGTTGGCTCTAAAGGTGCCCGTTTCGTCAAGCGTCGAGAGGCTACGTTTTAATGTTAGTCTTCGAGTGAGCGAAGCGAATCGAGAAGTCCCATCATGCCATGTTCTCGACTACACCCACCTTCAGTGGTTTCCGCTCGAACAATAAGACTGTATACTCTTCGAGTAAGGCCGTCACAAAGTGGCAGCCACCGCTCCCCGTCATTGCGAGTCTTGCGGAGCAAGACGAAGCAATCTCACGATACGCGAAACGCTCGACGCACCATGCTTTACGTCCCACACCGGTCGGAGGTCTGAGCTCTTTCGGTCAACGTTCCAAATGCTCTAAACGATCACAACGCTTCTAACGCCCGTTGCGAATGACATAATGACTTAGTGACTCAATGACTGCTTTGAGAGCCTGATACTCTGCTATTCTGGTATCCTGCCTTCTGATCCCCTGATATCCTGATACCCATCTGTGTTTTCCGCAATTCGCATTTCGAAATTCGAATTTGCCTATGGGTTTTTGGTTTTCTGATACGTTTTTCGTTATTTTGTATCCTGAATCGTGTATCATGGATCATGAATCTTTCTATTGTGATTGACTTTGCGCTGCAGGTTGGTATAATATCGCATGAAATATGCCCATTTAGTAATGGTTTTCTGCATTTTTCTTCCATTGTCACTCGCCAGTGCCAACCGCGGCATGATACCGGTCAACCCAAACGCGCAGATTTTTGAACCCAACCAAAGGGCGATGATAGCTTGGAATGGCGTTGAGGAAATTCTCCTTCTGAGTACCGATCTGTACGCATCAGATTCGACCGTGTTATTAGAGGTACTGCCGTTACCTTCAGAGCCCGATGTAAAGAAGGGCGACCTCGAAACGTTCCTCAAGGCAACCGATTTGATAAATAGAAAACTATATTCAGGACGGGTGGCAAAAGGGCGTGAACTCTCCGAAGGGGTCGTCGTGCCTTCGGGTGAGGTGACATTCCATAAAAGGATTGGCGCGCATGACATTTCGGTGACGCATCTGCTTGATGCACAAGGTTTTGTTAATTGGGTGATTGAATATCTGAAAACACTGGGTGTTGAACGAGACGTCATTTCCGCGGAAATGAAAAAGCTGATTGGTGATTACATTTCTGAAGGCTTTGAATGGTATGTGTTTGATGTAGTGTCGATCGGCAAGGAAACTGTTACTAACGAGCCGATACAATACCGTTTCAAAAGCAAGCATGTTTTTTATCCTTTGAAGATAACAAGCACGGCTGAGGGCGCTACATCGATCGAGCTCCTAATTCTTACACCACGTCTTTTGAGCAGGTTCCCTTCGCTGCCAATTGATCGGATAAGACTGAAACATGATCCGATCAGCATTAGTCAGGAAGAGCTCAGCGGGTTGAATGAAGAAATGCACGAGCTGTTGAAAGAATACGATCGGCTGCGACTTCGCATCTGGGAAATTCAGGGCGAATTGAAGAACTTCAACTCCGATCTCCTTGCGAGATGACCCGCAGCCCTTAGTAGCCTTTGCGAATTCTTCCAAAATCTTTGATTTTGATGAAGAATTCAGCATCCCGTTACACGGAAGTGTAAACGGGACTCTGAGCCCCTTATCAGCCATTTCGAGCCTTTTTGTTTAAGGAGATGCCTATGAAGAAAAAGAAAAGAATGAAGAAATATAGGAAATACGATATTATGCCTAAATGGCTTAAAGGTAAGAAATTTCCTGATATGTATAAATATTTATCTGGACCACGTATATTTCCTGATCCAATTACCGGTAAGGAAAAATTATCTACAATCATTGAAAAAACCTTTCTCGCTTACAACGCCGCACGGATAAGAGAAGCGTGTCGATTGTTTGCCGAAAAGATGCTCAGACGGGATGTCTACGTCGGGATGAGCCTTGCCGGGGCATTGACTCCGGCAGGTCTTGGCAAATCTGCAATTGTGCCTTTAATTAATGCTGGTTTTGTTGATTGGATCGTTTCTACCGGAGCGAATTTGTATCATGATCTTCATTTTGCATTTGATTTGGAATTACATATCGGGTCGCATCACGTTGATGATGCCGAATTGCG
>JBAUFP010000283.1:0-7774 GCA_049679205.1 bacterium
TCTGACTTTGATGATTTTCTGTGCTATTGTGCCGTCAATCTCCAAGAAGTAGACACCCGGTGCAGGGTTGAGGTCAGTGATCTGGCGGCCGGAGATGTCGTAGAGCTTGAAAGGTTTGTCATCCGGCAATTGGATGTGACCAGTACTAATGGTGGGGAAGAGATGCTCCAATGAAACAACATAATGCCCAGCCTCAGCGATACCGATGACGTCGCTCTCCCACCAGGTGATCTCATTGGATCCGGACGCTGCACCCAGGACGTCAAGATCGCCGTCACTGTCCACATCAGCGGCATAAACCGCAGTAGCACCGGTATCATAGGTGGCAATTGTATGCCTGGTAAAGGTTTCGTACCCGTTATTCTCATACCACACGAATTCATTTCCGTAATAAGCCGCGCCAATTACATCAATATCGGTATCGCCATCCAGGTCAGCGGCAAAGACCGCACTTGCGTACAGCAGATTATTGTCGATGATGCGTTGAGTGAAATTCTCATTGCCGTCATTTTCGAACCAACTGACACGATTCATGCCTCGTGCCGTACCCAGGACATCCACATCGTTATCCCCATCCACATCGATCGCGTAAACAGAACGGGCCTCATTGAACCCACTCACCACCAAACGTTCGATGAAATTTTCATTACCATCATTCTGCCACCATCTTATGCTATTGGCGTAGACTCCCGCACTGAGCACATCGACGTCATTATCTCCATCCAAATCACACGCATAAAGGCCCCACGGTCCGATAAAACCAATTCCCACAGTATCATGAGTGAAGTTCTCGTTACCGTCGTTCTCCCACCAGAAAATATCACCGGTCCAGTAAGAGGTTCCAACAATATCCACGTCTCCATCCGGCTCCATATCAATCGCATAAACGGCCACCGCCGAATTGAAGTTGCTTGAGAGAGTATGCATAGTGAAACTTTCACTACCGTTGTTCTCCCACCAGGCAATAGTATTTGCATCGGTCGCCGCACCCACCACATCGATATCATTATCGCCATCAATATCAATTGCATGTACACAGTAGGCACCGTTAAAATTCCCATTAATAGTATGTTCAGTGAAGTTCTCATTACCGTCGTTTTCCCACCATGTGATATCATCATCTTCGTATGCAGTGCCCAAAATATCCATGTCATTATCACCATCCAGATCGATCGCAAAAACCCATGACGCAAACATGAAGTTTGTATCGATAATGTGTTCAGTCCAACCGATTTGTGCAGATAATGAAAGAGGGGACATAACTAACAACAGTAATACTGACAATGTTTTTTTCATAAACACCTCCTTGAGTGCAGCAAGCACTCATCGATGACAGTAATATTTAATAGTAACTAAGTAATTGTGTTACTAAGTTATTGGCCGCTTCGCGGCCTCGATTACAGTGAAAACAAATAAATGACAATGATGCAATTCTCGGAATCGAGATTGCTTCACCCGCCTGGGGCGGGTTCGCAATGACGGAAGGTTGCGAGGTGCCGCATTTCAGCGCGTAAAGAATTTCAGTACTGATACGAGTTGGTTGGCGAAGAATTTCGAGTCATCGGTTCCAATGTCTTGCAGCACTTTGACCGTTTTATCAAAATCAGCCTGCGCTTTCTCTTTCTCTGAACCCTCGAGGATCATGCTCATCGCGATGTAGCCGTTATTCATCAACTCAGCATCCTTACCGCCTGCTTTCTGTGCATAAGTGGCCGCGGATTCAAACGCAGTCTTCGCTTTTCCATATTCCTTCATTGCCAGATACTGAGCGCCGATTGCCCAGTATGAATTTGACAGCTGCCCGGGATTTGCGCCTAATCTTTCGACCAACTGCACATTGAGAATTGCCGCCTCGAGGCCGGCAACGAGTGCTTCGTCGGTGATCACAATATCCTTTTCATCCCAGCCCGGCCACGTAAATGATGACAAGTTGTAGGAAATAATCTTCGCGTAGTCGACCATTTTATGAGCACCGGCAGAGTCTTTTTCAGCGAGTTCATTAGCCTTGGTGAGGCAATACTGTATGCCGGCTCGGGCGATTGGCAGTATTGCATGTACTGCCTTTTCCTGCCAGTATAGATCCCGCACTAGAAATTCGTAGCGCTGGGCTACCACTTTGAAATCGCCCTTGCTTTGGATCAATTCTATGGCGCCATAACTATCATTCTTATCAACCATTTTTTTGACCGAGGCCGCCGTTTCAAGACGCTCTGGATCGATCTTCTGCTGTGACATAGCGAATACCGGGATGAATAGAGCTACGATGAATACCAGCAGGTACACATCTACCAGACACCTGATCATGAATACCTCCTTGAGCGCCGCGGGCGCTCACAAAAATAATTGTTAAACTGAGTTATTATGTCATTTCAATACTCAGCTATTTTACAGTATGGACTCTGTTTGTCAAGGCTGCGCGGGAGTAACGGGAAGCAGTCATTGTACCATTGGATACGTCGCATTCACAGCATGCGCTCTGTGAATTGGGCATTTGTAACAGAGGTTGATTCAGAGATTTGAAAAGTTAACAGAATATAGCAGGTTGGTTCTGTTAATAAGCAGAAGGCTCAAAAGGGCTCAGAGAAGAATTGAGAGGGCGATGAAAGGCAATAAACGACTTTCTAAGATACATGACGTGGGGCGTTGAGCGTTAAGCGTCTGGCGTTTAGTGAGATCGCGTCGTCAGCCTAGGGCAGATTCCTCGCCATGACGAAGTGTAGGCAGATATCATAGTGTCTATGAACGCTTCACGCGAGCGGTTGACATCAATGTCATATCCAATATACTAAAAGCTAAATTGTAGATGACACGAGGAGGATTTTGATGATTGTGTTATTGTTATCTTTGTTCTTGGTTGGCAATAAATCTGTCGAGTTGAGGTACACAGAAGTAGCACCGCACCTCGACGGGGTCATCGAAGATGTATGGCTTCAAGCTGATTCTGCCTATGATTTCACGCAGTACCGGCCCAATGACGGGGTTCCAGCCAGCGAACCAACAGTTGCTTATTTTCTGGCGGACAATGAGAACCTGTACATTGCTTTCAAGTGCTACACTCCGGGCCGGCAGCCTTATGCTTCATTCAAAGGGCTGGAAGATCATATCTGGTTTTACTTAGACACATTCAATAGCAAAAGCAGGGCTTATATGTTTGCGGTATGTTTGAGCGGACATTATGATGACGGATTGATGTTGGAGAACGGTAAGGTACAAGATACATCCTGGGATTACGTATGGTTTTTCCACATAGGTGAATACAAAAATGGTTACATCATCGAAGTCCGTATCCCCTTCAAATCAATCCGCTATAAGAAAGATTTGACTGAATGGGGGCTACAGATCCGGCGCTGGCATATCAAGGATTACGCTGTCACACACTGGACTGATGTCCGGCAGAAGGATGGCTTACAGATTTCGCAGTCTGGTAAACTGACCAACGTTCATCCCAAAGCCCAGGGATATTACGTAGAGCTATACCCAGAGGGATTTTTGCGCTACGATGAACGCGGTGATTCAACCGAATGGACACCCAGTTTGAGCTTCAACTTCAAATGGGATCCCACCTCCCAGATGACCCTGAACGCAACTGTAAACCCGGATTTCGCGCACATCGAGTCCGATCCCTACACATTCAACCTCTCACGCTATCCAGTACGTCTTGAAGAACGCCGGCCGTTTTTCGTAGAAGGGCATGACGTCTTCAGGATGTCCCATTTAGGGATGGGCTATTTCAACTCGCTCGATATTTTCTACAGCAGAAGAGTGGGCGAACCACTGCCACCGCCATGGGTTGGCTCAATACCGATCCTCGGCGGTTTGAAACTCATCAACAAGAGTACTGATTGGAACTTGGGCGTGTTGGGCGCTTATACTGGAGAATTCATCGACAGTACAGCAGGAATTACTGTTGAAGTGCCGAATCGCGGTTTCGGAGCGGCGCGCGTTAACCGAGCAATCTTTGATAATTCAGACATCGGTATTATGTTCAGTGGCACCATGGTCGACCGGGATGATTACAACTACGCATTGGGCATTGACGGCGCATTGCGCTCAGGACCATCGCAACTCATACTACAATCCGCTATCAGTGATAAGAACGGAACGCGGGGCTGGGCTGTATCAAGTGGCGGAATTCACCGGTCGAGCAATTTCATTGCCGTGGGCAGTTTTCTCAAAGTGGATAGTTCCTTCTATGTTGATGACATCGGGTATGTACCCTGGCAAGGTGTCACCGACCTGTACCTGGCTGCAGGGCCAGCACGATTTCCTGAGACCGGCCCGCTGCTCCGCATGTACCTGCAACCGGGTATTGTCCTGACAAAATATCCGGAAAGCGATGAATGGTCCAAATTCGCCTCATTATTCTTCGAACCGAATTTCCGTAACATGTGGGGTTTCAACATCTATAGCCAGATCGGACAGATGCACGAAGTTGACACAAATTATTTCTATCGAGACCTTGACGTATCAGTTTGGAGTGGACTGCGACCAAATTACACGCTACACTTCGGTTTCAATTATGCCCACCGGTACAACTACTACCGCCAATGGATCGCCAGTCAATTATGGATATGGCATTGGATAAGTTTTGTCCCGGTGTCGCAATTATCGCTTATAACTTACGGCGACTTTGTCATGGAATGGGATCCCACTGGTGAGCTGCACGCGATCACACCGATATGGACACCGCGTATTGAATATCAGATCAACGCGGACATGGATATATCATTGTATTCAGAGTTCGTTTTTCTGACCGAGGGCGGCAATCTAGGCACGGCCGAGATCTATTCTAACCGCATTGGCTTTCTCTTTTCGTGGAACTTCTCACCCAAGAGCTGGCTATACGTTGCGTTCAATGATCTCCGCCGGGATGAAGGCGAGGGGCTGGAATTGGCCGAGAGAATTGCAGCCGTTAAGGTTAAGTACCTCATTTACTTCTGACCTCAGCGTGTAGGACGCAGGGTGCAGACTGAGCTAAATACTGAGTGCCCGATGCTTGATCCTTGACCGAACATGGCCGTTGCGTAATTCTGATACTGGGCCACTACGCAAGAACGAAGAATTCTTTCAACACAATACGCGCGTGAATTATTGAAAAGCTCATAGACAATAGCCTTTCCGCAAGCTCTATGAGCCGTTGGTTTTGTTACACATTATTGACATAGCAAATTTTCCGTATACAATCGCCGATGCATGATCAAGACCGTAATATACAATCGCCATTCTTGATTCGCTTCGTCAACCTCGTCGCCCGGCAAAGAAAATCGCTCATTCCATTGTTCGGCTACCTGATCCTATTCTTTATCGGTATAATGGACTACCTCACTGGAGCAGAGATTTCCCTCTCGATTTTCTATGTGGTGCCTGTGGCAATAGTCACCTTATCAACCAACCGGAAGAATGGTCTTATCATATCTTTTGTCGCGGGCGCAGTGTGGCTCGCTGCAGACCTGTTGGCAGAGCATGCGTACTCCTCGCCGATAATACCTTGGTGGAATGCAACGGTGAGATTCCTTTTCTTTGCGGTCATCACAACCTTTGCCTCCGCGCTCAAGAAAATGTATGAATACGAAGAAAGTATGGCGCGAACAGATTTTCTGACCGGCACGGCAAACCGCCGGCTTCTTTTTGAGACTGCCAAGATGAGGTTCTTTAGTAAGGATACAGATAATCTCCCCTTCACAGTGGCCTATCTTGATTTGGACAATTTCAAGAGGATCAATGATGACTTTGGTCATGCAACAGGTGACAAGATTCTGCAATCGGTTGGCGAGATAATAAAACAGAACCTACGGAGGACGGATATAGTAGCACGAATGGGCGGCGACGAGTTCGTCATTCTCTTACCAGGAGCCAAAGCTGAAGATAGTAAGGGAGTGGCAGACAAAATCAAAAAGAAGATCAACGACCTAGCCAGTAAAGAAAATTGGCGCCTTACTGTAACCATGGGTGTTGCCACCTTTCTGAAACCACCGGCGTCGGTCGACGAGATGATCAGCAAGGCCGATGACCTTATGTATCAGGCAAAGGATGACGGCAAGGATACTACGAAATACGGGGTCTGGAATGGATGAGGTTTCAATAAAGAAAGAGGTCGGATGTAGTACTGTAGACATCCGACCCCAGTTATTCCGAGTATTACTCAGAGTGAATTAACTTTTTGAATCAATCCTCCTCCTGTAATAAACAGGACACGACATCCCGCTACGTAGCACTGGCTCTTATTTCTTTGTACTAAATTCACAGCGCCTGTTCTTCGGCAAGTCTTCCGGGTCAAGTGGCTTTTCCTCGCCGTAACTCACCATTGAGAGACGATTCTTGTTGACACCCAACTTCACCAGATAGTCATAGGCAGCTTCTGCTCTCCGCTCACCCAGTCCGAGATTATACTCTGCTGTACCTATTTCACAGCAATGCCCCTCAAGGACAACCTTGATTTCAGGGTAGAGGGTTAACATCTCCGCGTTTTTGCCGAGACTCTTCGCTGCATCAACACGGATATCCGACTTATCAAAGTCGAAGAAGATGCGCTGCAGCATAAGCTTCGGTCTTTCCGGCTCTACCTCTACTTCAATCGGAGTCGGCTCCACGACCGGCTCTTCGGCTGGCTTTACAGTCTGCTTCTTGGCACAACCAAGAGCAATGATACCGATCAGAATGACCGGTAATATTAGTTTGACAATACGCACAAATCCTCCTTTCTGAGGAACGCATTATATACAGAAACCGAATTCTGTCAATAGGAATCGAGCACAGTTAATACGAGCGGTGTAGATTCAGTAAAATCAAGGTTGACTTGTTTCCCTTTTGTGCATAGAATAAAACATGAAGGGCACAGCAAATACTGCTATACGGAACAAAGACAACCGACGTAAGGTCTCTATAATGTGTCTTAGCATTGTATTGCTAACCCTTTGCACCATCACTTTCGCCCAGGGGCTAACAGATCAGGCTCAGGAACACCTGCGCGCCCGGATCGAAGCTGCTGGCGTCCCGCCGAGAATCGTGATACGCGACGAGCTGATCCATTCGTCGATCGTGCTCCCCCAATTTTATGAACAACGTGCCTACATGCCGGCCTGGAGCACTGACAAAGGAATGCTGGTAGCCCAGGTTGATGCGCTACTCAAGGCAATAAAGGATGCGTACATGGAAGGTCTTACACCGAACGATTATCACCTTCTCAGGATTGAATTAGCTCTCCAGGAGGTACGGACAAACCAAGCCCAGAGGAAACCGTATGATCCGGTAAGGCTTGCCGACCTCGATCTACTCCTAACCGATGCCTTCCTGGTTTACGGTGCACATCTTCTGGCCGGCCGTGTGAACCCCGAAACAATCGATGCCCAGTGGAAAGCCTACCAGCGCGAAGCCGACCTTGGCCAGATACTGCAAATAGCTCTCGCTAGCAATAACATTGAGCAATCCCTCAGGGACCTCCTTCCACTTCAACCAGGGTATGCACGTCTGCGCGAAAAACTTGCAATTTATCGCACTATTGCCGCCAGAGGAGGTTGGCTCAGCATTCCCCAAGGGTCCAAACTACGCAAAGGTGACCAGGACGAACGCGTCGCATTGCTCCGCAAACGACTCACCGCGGCAGGTGATCTTGCATCGGCCCAAGCCGACAACGAGTCTTTCTTTGATGAAGAACTCGACCGGGCATTACGCCACTTCCAGAAACGTCACGGATTAACCGTTGATGGGGTTCTAGGCCAAACCACACTTGTCTCACTGAACGCGCCTGCGGAGCGCCGTGTACGGCAGATTCTTG
>JBAUFP010000284.1:0-5415 GCA_049679205.1 bacterium
GGCTCATTGAGCACGAGCAAGCGAGAATCAACCGGCGCCCGACACGAGCCTATTCCTGGCGACGAAATTTCTTCTATTACGGCGAGAATAACTGGATATACCAGGTCAGAAAATTCGATGGGCGAAGCAACACACTGGACTATGTTGTGCTCTGGCAGACTGCAGAAGACAACCGGATAAGGCAACGTATTGACTCCCCCTATGGAAGGTTTGACGAAATATGGGTCTTTGAGAACGCTACCGTGCGTCAATTCGACACCCTGGGTCAGGAACAAGTTACCAAACACAGTTTGCTCCAGATGCCTGGACTAAAGGAAAAACCAAGTGATTTCTTGAAAAAGATCAAGCCGGTTGAAGAAATGAACTTCATGGAAATCGCCGCCTTTGTGAAGAAGCGTCAGCGGGCAGGTCAGGATGTCGTGAAAGAAGAGGTCGAACTGAACTACCGGTTTTCATACCCGATTATTACGATAATTCTGCTCTTGATAACCCTGCCCATCTCAGTTGTACTACGCCGGGGGGGCATTGCCGTCGGCTTGGGTATCAGTATCGGGCTGTCTTTTGCCTACTGGGGTTTTATCCAATCAAGCCGAGCATACGGTGTGGCTGGAATTCTAAGCCCGGTGCTGGCCGCCTGGCTACCCAATATCATATTCGGCATCTTTGGTGTGATACTGATGCTCAAAGCCCCGCGCTAACGATAAAAACCCTTTAAAAATTGGAATGTTGACATTTCTAGTGAATTGGATTAGAATATAACGATGTGGTTCAAGAAGAATATAAAGGCAAAGCATGAAGACAAGCTACAGCTACCTGACGGGCTCTGGGCCAAATGTGAGGCCTGCGGCGAAATACTATACCAAAAAGAGCTGGAGAAGAATCTGTGGATATGTCTGAAATGCCAGTTCCACTTTCGTATAAGCTGCCGTGATTACATCACATTACTCCTCGACGACGCAAAACTCGAGGAACTTGATACTGACCTTGAACCATTGGACACATTAAGCTTTCCTGGCTACAAGAAGAAGATGAAGGACGCACAGCAAAAGATGAATATGAAAGATGCTGTGGTCTACGGCATCACGCAAATCGACGGTACGTCGCTTGTCTTCGCGGCCATGGATTTTGGCTTTATGGGTGGCAGTATGGGTTCAGTCGTTGGCGAAAAGGTCGCGCGTGCCATCAGGCTGGCGTATGATAAAGAAATTCCCCTGATAATCCTTTCGGCATCGGGCGGAGCACGCATGCAGGAAGGAATCCTTTCCCTGATGCAGTTGGCTAAGACCTCGGCAGAACTGGCCTTGCTGAATCAGAAGAAACTCCCTTATGTTTCGATTCTTACTCATCCAACCACAGCTGGCGTAATGGCTTCGTATGCGTCGCTCGGTGATATAATCATTGCTGAGCCCGGCGCCCTATTGGGCTTTACCGGGCCAAGAGTGATTGAACAGACGATTGGTGGTAAACTACCGCCTGGATTTCAAAGATCCGAGTTCATGTTAGAGCATGGGTTGATCGATATAGTCGTTTCCAGGAAAGAATTGCGCAACACTCTAATAAAAATTCTGAGCATTGTCTGGAAGCATGGCTAAACTCCTTCTGGAGAATGTAACAAAAATCTACGACCGGGATATCTACGCGGCAAAGAATATCTCATTTGACGTTGCATCGAGGGAATTTACCGTGCTTGTCGGGCCCTCGGGCTGCGGCAAGACAACCACCTTACGATTGATCGCCGGCCTCGAAGAACTCACATCCGGCTCAATATACATTGAAGGGCAATTAGTCAATGATATGTCGCCCAAAGACCGTGACGTGGCAATGGTTTTTCAAAACTACGCGTTGTACCCCCATATGAGCGTACAAGACAATATGGCATTTGGTTTGCGCATGCGCAAATATCCCAAGTCAAAAATCCGGCGCCGGGTGGCTGAAACCGCAGAAACATTGGGTATTTCTGCCCTGCTGGAAAGAAAACCCCGGCAGTTGTCCGGCGGACAGCGACAACGAGTTGCCCTCGGCAGATCGATCGTGCGCCAGCCCAAGCTTTTCCTCTTTGACGAACCATTATCAAACCTCGATGCGAAGCTGCGCGTCCAGATGCGCGCCGAACTCTCCCGCCTCCACAAGAAAATACAGGCAACAATAATATACGTGACTCATGATCAGGTCGAGGCAATGACCCTCGGCCAAAAAATAGTCGTGCTCAAGGATGGAGAAGTACAGCAGGTTGCTGATCCGACCACGCTCTATAAGAAACCGAAGAACAAGTTCGTTGCCGGTTTCATCGGTAGCCCACCGATGAACCTAATTCCAGGGATGGTAAAAAAGACCAACAAGCAGATAAAGTTTCAAAGCATGGATATTACGTTGGAGCTGAATAACAATTTCAAAAAATATTTGGAGCGGCCCGTGATCATAGGCATCCGGCCCGCTGATTTCTCAACAACCCGCGGGTCCAACGTGAACGTTGTGGTCGATGTAATAGAACCAATGGGGAATGAACTTTACATTCATGGACGCTGTGGCGATGCTATGCTATCGGCACGCGTGCCTGAAGACGCCGCGCCCAAGGTCGGGCAATCATTCATTCTGAAGGTTAACTTGGAGAGAATTTATGTCTTCGATGAAAAAACAGAAAACGCAATCTAATAGAAGAATCTGGCGCTGGATATTGGTCACCATGATACCCCTTGTGCTGGGACTCCTTATTGGCTTTTACTACGCTATTGTGAATGATCTGCCACCGGCGGAATCAATATCCTTTTTTGCGCCCCCAATAGTAACCAATGTCTATGATGACCAGGGTGAAATAATCAGCCAATTCTTCATTGAAAGAAGAGAACTCACGAACCTCGAGCGTGTACCTCAGCATTTAATAGACGGCTTCATAAGCATCGAGGATAAACGTTTCTATAGCCACTGGGGTGTCGATATCCTACGTTTTTTCAAATCCATTCTGATCAATATCGTAAACATGAGGATTGTCCAGGGCGGCAGTACAATAACCATGCAGCTTGCGCGTAACATGTTCTTGACCATGGAACAAACCATGATGCGCAAACTGAAGGAAATCGCACTGGCAACCAGAATCGAACGCGCCTACACCAAGGATGAAATACTAGAGATGTACCTTAACCAGATAAACTTCGGGCAAGGCCATTACGGCGTTGCCACGGCGGCCGAATACTACTTCAGAAAGGATATATCAGATCTGGCCCTGATTGAATGCGCGCTGCTCGTTGCTCTTCCCAAATCCCAGGAACGCTACTCACCACACAAGCATCCGGAATTGGCAATACAACGACGCAACCTGGTGCTGAAGAAGATGCTCGAGAACAACAAGATTTCACCTCACGACTATACCGAGGCCGTGAATGCGCCTTTGGGCGTTACTGAATCAACAAAAGAGAAACGGACGGGTGAGTACTTTCTTGAGGAAATCAGACGTTATCTCGAATTGAAGTACGGGCCAGAATTTCTCTATCGGAGTGGGGCTAATATATACACCACAATAAACACACGCATGCAAACTACTGCCGAAGAGGTCTTGGAAATACACCTCGCAAAGATCGAAAAAGACCATAAACTCCCCCATCCTAAGGCAGATTTCGACTCGGTGACGCTGAGTGATACAGTGACCGCAATCCCCTATCTGCAAGGCGCTTTCGTACTGCTGGATTACCGTACCGGAGAGGTTAAAGCGTTGATCGGCGGCAGGAATTTCTCTCAGAGTCCATTCAACCGGGCAACCCAGGCCCGCCGTCAGGCAGGGAGCGCTTTTAAGATATTTGTTTTCACTGCGGCTGTTGATAATGGCTTCACCCCTACGGATATTGTACTTGATCTGCCGATCGTGCTTGAGGTCCCGGGCATGGATAGCATCTATCGACCATCAAACTATGACCGCAAGTTCATGGGGCCGATTACCGTAAAGAATGCGCTGAAATACTCAAGAAATCTTGTTGCGATCCGACTCATCAGAAGCATCGGGCCAGAATTAGTTGTTCGCTATGCCCATGACTTGGGTGTCGCATCACCGCTTCTTCCGGTTGTCTCACTGGCTCTGGGATCATGTGAAGTGAACCTATTGGAAATGGTGAGCGCGGTCGGGACTATCGCGAACCTTGGTGAACGCATCAAACCTATCATGATCCGGAAAATCACTGATAAAGATGGTACCTTGATTGAGGTCAACAATCCTCTGCCCGAACGAAGATTATCCCCCCAGACCAGCTACGTCATGACTGACATCATGGAATCAGTGGTGAACGGCGGGACTGGCTACCACGTGCGCGACTACTACAAAGGCGCGGCCGCGGGCAAAACAGGAACCACAAATAACTACAGTGACGCCTGGTTCGTCGGCTACACACCGAAGTATGCGTGCGGGGTTTGGGCTGGGTACGATAATAACAACAGGATGTTTAAGGATGCAACCGGCGGTTTTATTTCTGCTCCTATCTGGGGAGATTTCATGGCCCTCATTGACAGCCTGCCCGATGAAGAATTCGCCAAGCCTTCATCCGGAATTGTAACCTGCCGGATATGCCAACAGACCGGCCTCTTGGCAAGACAACACTGCCCAAATCCAACAGAGGAAGTGTATGTCGCTGGCACCGAACCTGCCGATTCTTGCGATACTCATGTGTTCAGAGAGCGCTTTGAGTATCAAGACGATTTTGAGAGAATCGACGAGTCAGCAATTGATGGATACTGATAAACCCCGGCTTTAACTCCTGACCATTAGCAAAAACCATACTACATAAATAACCGCCATAACGATCAACGTCGATATTTCTCCTTTTAAATTGATGAACCTGTAAGACGTCTCGATTTCGGATTTTCCCTTCAAATAATGCCTTTCGCTTATGGCAATTAGAGAATACACCACGATGAATGCCAGGATATAAAAGAGACCCAGCCATTGAGGTGGATTATGGAGAATGATAACACCCAAGACGAGAAAGAAATTACCGATATATAATGGGTGTTTCAAGATACGGTAAGGACCGTTGCTGATACGGTGCTCAGCATAGAACTCATACTTACGCGCTCCAGGACCGATATATCCCGCCGCCCACAGCCTCAAGGCGATTCCTGTCAGGACCAAGATGTGTGCGATTACCGATGATACAGGCTTTGCGAATACAACCAATACTATAAAAAAGACCGCGGCAATTGCCGCGCGGTATCGGAACAGGTACTTACCAGTTTGAGTAAAGGTCTTCAATTCGATAATGCCGGGAAGGGGATTTGAACCCCTATACCCTTGCGGGCGCTAGGTCCTGAACCTAGTGCGTCTGCCAATTCCGCCATCCCGGCCTGAACCGATAACTGATGACAGATAACTGATAACAGATATGAGATAACAGTCATCGGATATCGGTTATCCCCTATCAGTTTAGATTATAT
>JBAUFP010000285.1:0-7640 GCA_049679205.1 bacterium
TTAAAACACTGCTGTCTGACTCGCTGACATTTTGGTGAATATAGTTATTGGCAAAACGTGTCAAGGCTTGATCGTGATTAACAAGTGATACCTCTGTTTGATCCGCCTTGGATTGCGCCATCACAAAATTCAGAATTCTTTTTGCTTCTCTCTTCACGATCATGCTGCTCCTTTTTTCACCTTATTCTATTCGGAATATCGTTCAAGTCAATAATCATCACGGACAGCCACCAGCTTTCCGTATCGCGCCGCAGTCAATTAGCTTTTCCGTAGCTGGATGATGAGCGCTGGTAAAAGGAATAACGCTATCACTGTATATCCACCAATCTTCAGGCCACCCGACATTGTATCATATAGCATACCACCAACCAACGGACCCACGACCGCGCCCAAATTCGTCATCATATTGAGCGTGCCAATATTTGAGCCTATCTCAGCGTTCGTATTCGTCGCATGCGAACGCGAAATCGGAAGAAACGAACTGATTGCTGTACGCATTACGAAATACAACACAACGAATACAACAAATACTGAAACAAAGGGAAGAAATACGGCGGCGAGGAAACACGGTATCGCTATTATCATCAGTGCTTTATTAAAACCAATAATATCTGTAAGATGAGAAGACAGGTACATGACAAACATTGTGATTACATCCAAAATGAGTAGCATGGCCGCAAGTCCTAACGGAGAGATGCCGTAATGTTCATTCAGGTAAACAAGCGATATCGGCGTGAGTGCCAGCAGCGCTCCAAAGGCAAAACCAAGGATGAACAGAGTATATGGTTTACGACGGGCGAGTACATCTCCACGCGTTCTCTCCTGACGGGGCAATAGAAGAGATTCGATGAATCCTACAAATATGATGGCCGCCGCGAGCAAGAATATCATCCGGAAAGAACCTATCTCACTAAGGCCGATGTTACCTGCAAACAGCAGGCCGATACCCAAAAATAAACGACTCAAAAGCGCGCCAATCCGACCCGTAATCTGGTAGAGTGAGAGAGCTCGCGTCTTGTAGCCCTCGGTCGCGTTCTCGGCGACCATTGTCTGTGCAACAGGCCAAATCAGACCAGAGCAAATCCCCTGGCCAAATCTCAATAATATGAGTACGAATAGATCCCCTGCCCAAAAATACAGCAAGGTAAGCGAGAAGAGCATCAACAAACCGGCTCTTATGATGGATTCTCTCCGACCGCTCTGGTCGATATGTCTACCTACAAAAAAAGACGTGATGGCCCTGGCAAGCATGAATCCGGAAGTCAAAAGACCAACCTCGAGGCCTGATGCACCAAGGCGGCGCGCGAAGATTGGCAGGATCGGTTGAACAAGTATATGACCGAGCATACCAATACCCGCAATGCCATAGATCATAACCAGCGGTTTTTTCAGCAGTGTTCGTCTCAGCATCCGCAGAATGATTTGCTTATATTCAAGTTCACCGCAGGTGCTCAATGAGGATCTTCAAACCAATGCCAATGAGGACAATACCACCCAAAATTCTCACCTTGTTCCCGAATGATCTTCCGATTCTATCACCAATGTAATATCCGGTAAAAGACATAACAAATGTTACAATTCCGATAATGAGAGCAGTACGAACGATTTCGATTTCTATGAAAGCAAGACCAATACCAACGGCGAAAGCATCAATGCTTGTGGCCACAGATAATAACAATAGTACACGAATGTTAAGAGGATTAAATGAATTCGGCCTGGATACAGGCTTCAATGATTCGTGTATCATATGAAGCCCAATCAGACACAATAGCAAAAATGCGATCCAGTGATCGACTCCAGTAATGAAATCCGTCAACAGGCCACCAGCTGCCCAGCCGATCACCGGCATCACGGCTTGGAAAGCGCCGAAAAATAACGCAATCCTAAAAGCATGTCGCAATCTCGGTTCCTTCACCACGACACCACCGACGACCGCCACAGAAAAGGCGTCTAGAGCAAGCCCCAGGGCCATTAAGAACGTCATTAAGATAGTCATAGGCAATGATTTTGACAGACGATCTGGCATTCAACTGACATCACGCGCATCGGTGCTAATGAAAATGATGACTTACGATGAATGCTAGAGAAAACTGAATACTACAATGGCATTATACCAAATATCCAATTATTGTCAACAATCTGTGCACAAGTATTCACTCAAGTACCCTTGTGCATGGTCAACACAAGAAATCTACTAGATTCGTCTACTTCTTCGATGGTCACGTCGACTGGAAGGTCGGCCGTCAGGTCACGAAATTGCTCAGAACTGAGCGTCCTCGCGGTAAATCCATCTTTACACACAATAACACCATTGCGTGTCTGTTGCCAGTCGATTTCTCCAAGTAGCCCCGCTTCTGCCTGCAGCTTGAACCAGTGGAGGCGTTCCGGCCAAATCTTAGCCGAATAGCTAGAATATAGAACAAGCCCTCGATTCTTCGTCACGCGAATGCTTTCACTTATCAGCGCTCTTTGATCAACATGGAACGCAGAAATTCCGTTCTGGACACAGAAGACACGCTCAAATGTATTGTCTTTAAACCCTAATCTCACTGCATTCATTACGAACAGATGACAAGTGGAAATGCCTCTCAACATTTGCCTGGCGAGTTCTATGCTGGAAGCTGAAATATCGATGCCGAATACTGACCGTGATTTCTTTGTCAAATGTTGTAGTACACGTCCATAACCGCAGCCTAGTTCAAGCACGCGACAATCAGACGATATACTCTCCAGAACGTGCTGTATCTCAGCATTCAAGTATTGCTGGATACGCGGAGGAGCGATTTTGTAGCAGCGCATCAACTTCTCATCACAAAGTTTCTTCACATAGTAGTTATTCATGGTATCCTAATTACAGATCATCTTCTGTTCGGATATGTCTCTACTGTTTTTTGGGTACCAATATTCTTATTGCATAACCCGCACTTGCGGCAATACCGCCGGTAATAACGGCCATGATCGTTGTTACAATAATGAGCAAGACGGGAGACCCGAGTCCCATCATTGCCGCAACGCGACGGGCAATAATTTGACTGCCGGTGAGATAGCAGTAAGTACTGGACGCAAACCACAAGATGCCTCCACTGAACATACCAAGTAACAGAGCATATCGCCCTGATTTCGCTCGTACCACACCGAAAACAAAAGGTACCACCATTATCCACCACCACAAGGGAGTGATGATTTGCAGCAACAACATCACAGCTAAACACAGGGCCAAATCGAATATCAAGGCAGACTCCTTATCACAGTCCGGCCAACAACACGCTCGTGCTCATCTTCAGAAGAATCCAAATACAGAAATTCATACGTTTTGTCGGCGAACCAGTCTTCGACAAAATTGTCATAGAATTTCGAACCTGGGTTGCCCGATTGGCCACCAGGATATATGCCCCAACCCTTCATTTCGGGACCCAGAGATACCACCATGCGCCACGAGCGACCAAGAGGTATAGAATGCTTGATATTAATCGTATGTCCACTCCCCGGCTTAATCAAATTCATCCTTCCCAAACCATCTATCCGGGCAAGATGCGTAATATTAATCTTCCTTACCCTACCCCACTGCCAATTCTCTCCGAAACTACCAAAATTTTCAAAGAGCCTATTGCTCGCGCTGTGAAACGCCTTGACGATAATCTCCTTGATCCGCTCCTGGCCGCGTTTGTTATTTGTACCAAAGAAGCGTCCATTTGGCTTATTCAACATCAATGACACGGTAGCGTCGTAGCGCGGTGATGAGAACTCATCGCCATGTTTTTTCATTTCGTCAGTCCATATCATGTCTGAAATCTCTTCCCACCAATACGTGAATATCGTCGGCGCAATCAAGTTAACGCGAAATTCGTAATTCCAAGATTCCAACTCCTCATAACTCCTCCGCTCCTGAAGAAAGAGCCTCTGCTTGTCGACGTTTGCTAAGAGAAACGGCAATATCTTCCTTGCCATTACATCCACAACATCATTTTGCAGTGCAATCAGACTGTCGACAGTAATGTTATGCATTCTACTCAAGCGTTCATTGATCCGGGCGCCCCGGTCAAAAGACCAATAACTACCACCAAGATAATAAGGATAGTGCTCATCAACTGGATATTGATTTGCCGAACTTACAAAACCGCGGTTTGGATTATGAATATGGGGCAGTTGTTCCTTCGGTATCCAACCCCTCCAATCATACTGCGAGTTACGGCCATCATTAATATACCTTCCCTGACCAGGCCAGCGCACGGGAAACTTGCCGGCGTGCCAAATCGCTATATCGCCTTCAATACTGGCAAAAACAAAATTGAGTCCCGGGCAATCGTAGGTCTTTATTGCCTCACGACAGTCGTTATAGTCGCGTGCATGGTTAAGTTCCACGAAAACCTTAAATTCGTTGGAGGCATCATGGCCGGTCCATCGCATTGCTGATCCATTAGGAATACGTGTATCATATGGTTCTTCTTCCCGGCTATACACCACTGGTCCGTGGTGGGTATATACTACAGTATCTATAATGGTTTCTCTGTTCCTGACCTTTATCTCCTCAATGCGTTTCCGCGTCGGTAACCACATACCGTCGTGCAAGTAAGCCGACCTCGCTTCGTCCTTGAATTCGATCTCGTACCAGTCGATCACATCGGTCATCGCATTGGTGGCACCCCATGCAACGTATTCGTTAAATCCGACCATCACCAAAGGCGCGCCTGGTAAGGACGCACCATATACATTCATGTCCGGCGTAACAAGTTGTATCTCGTACCACATACATGGTAAATGCATTGGCAGGTGAAAATCATTACACAATATCGGATATCCGGCTGCCGTTTTTCCGGGAACGACGGCCCAGTTGTTGCTTCCTGGTGCACTTTCGACCCTAGATTGTTCTCCAATGGTATTGAGGATAGGGAAGAAATCCAGTTTTGGTTTTTCGGGAATAGCACTTGGTTGAAACCGCCAGCGAGTCCGGTGTGGGATAACCGGATCATTGAACGGAGGGATATTAGGGTACAGCTCGTCTACGACCTCTTCACCGGAAACCATGCGGGCACGTGTCAGCATCAACTCGGGAATGTCAAAGGCAGTTAAATTCCAGGCCATGAATTTGGCTATCAGGGCCGATTTCAGGAATGTCCATGGTTCAGGACGGTAATCCAATATCTTATATTCTAATGGCAGATCCCTCTTCCCTATGTTTCTAATGTATGTATTCACACCGTCTGTGTAAGCCTCAAGGATAAGTCGCGTATCTGGATCAGCAAGAATTTCTCTCAACGCATTCTCTGCAGCGTGGATAATACCGCAACGGCGAAAAAACAGGTCGTAATCCAGGAGATCGGCACCCACGATCTCAGCGAGTTGGCCAGCAATTATATCGGCCTGAAATTCCATCTGCCACAGTCTATCGCGCGCCGTAATATACCCCTGTGTAAAATAGAGGTCATAGGCGTTCTGGGCAAAAATGTGCGGCACACGTCGATCGTCCCAGACAACTGCTACGCTATCCCGGAGGTTCCTAATCCTTATGAAACGTGGTATGACATCGCTTGAGGTGTTATTCAACCAAAAACCGGCAAAAGGATTCAGGAGCTTGCCCAAAGGAGGCATCAGCCCTTGCCTGAAGTTCAATATGTAAAAAACAGCGATGGACAAAACCAGCAATGAAATAGATTTAAGATATCGCATACCCATTGATCATTCCCAGATCTATAATTATTGATTCGGTTCTTGCACTACGAATACATGATTCTAATGAAAAATGCTCATAAGTCAAGAAACCCGAAAGACAAACTTCATAGCCGATTCTCTGTTGCGTCAAGATGCGTATGTTCAGGGGACGAACGTGATTTCAAAAACCGTGCCCTTGTTCTTTTGGCTATCTATTTTGATCTTGCCGCGGTGATCTCTTATAATCTTCTGGGCAATATACAGACCAAGACCAGTACCACTTTTTTTGGTTGTAAAATAAGGACTGAACACTCTTTCCGTCTCTTCCTTATCCATGCCCACGCCGTTATCGGCGATCACCATGATGACTCCCCCATCTGACTTTGACATACTAACCCTTATCTCCCGGGGACGGTCCTCGACTACGGTCACGGCATCGATTGCGTTCAAGAAGATGTTCAGAAGCGCGCGGCGGAGATCATCGGCGCTACCCAGAACTTCCACATCGGTTTTGATGTTAAAGTCCATTTTGATGGCGTACTCTCGCAACTGATGGCCAACCAGCTCCTTGACTTCTTTGAGCACCGTCGAAACTTTGAAAGGTATCTTCCCTCTCATCTTTGGCCGGGCGAGCACCAAGAAATCATTCACGATTTTGTTAAGGGCATCTATCTCTTTCTTAAGGCCCTTCGTAATCCGTGCGTATTCTTCATCGACACTCGGGAATTCCCGGACCAGCCTCTGGGTTGCGATTGACAGGCCATTCAAAGGATTCTTTATCTCATGGGCAAAATTCGCAACAAGGTTACCCAGAAACACAAGACGCTCTGCTTCTTCTCTTTCTTTCTCGAATTCCCTAATCTTGGAAACGTCATGTAGTATTGTAATAGCTCCGGCAACCCGTTGCTTCTTATCAGAAAATGGATAGGTATCATACTGGATATCCTTTCCGAAGAGCAGCTTTTCATAGGCAATCTTCTTGCCCTCATCCATTACTTTGTTAACGTCAAATGGATCATCCGGAAAGACAGTGCTGTACCGGTTGCCCACCAGCATGTTTTCATCAAATGCCGATAAACTGCAGAACATTTTATTCGCGCCGGCGATTATTTTCTTTTTATTCACAAGCAGAACACCATCCTCTATGGCACCGAGTGTCCGGTCAAACAATTCCTTGATATTGGCATAGGACTGATAGTTCATGAACAGAAGGAACAGTATAAAACCCGCACCAAAGAGGATAAGAAATAGGATAATAAGCTGTCCCTCAGTTCTCCGTACGTGATGGTTGTAGTTTTCCAGGCTTATGCCGATTCTGAAGATTCCGACCATGTCATCCTCTACGACAAACGGACGTGCCAACTCCAGCACGTTATGTTCGTTGAATTCTTCTATTCGACTAGTCTCAGTCCTCTGCTCCATCACCTGCACCAATGCCGGGTCATCCTCGATTCTGCTTATCGTCTGCACGTTAGGCGTTGCGAAAAGTATCCCTTCTTCATCCTGTAAAACCAGATAGACAACCATGGGATTTACCGCAATCATATTCATTATCTTATTAATACCAAACTCGGACCTGAATTCCTGGATCTCATCAGCCGGCAGTTCTATCTGATAAATACGCTGCGCAAGAACATAGACAAAACGCATTAACCTTTTGTTACCGAAGTCGACGTATTCAAATGAAATAGGTTCATTTTGCACGAAGATTCTTTCCGGGATATTTATCGGTGCGCCCGCGGTTATGAGTCTTTTCTTCGTTTTCGCATCAAACACAACAACCGAGCTGAACCCGAAGCTCTGCCGAATGCCTTCAACCTCACTTCTGGTCAACCGTGTTTCAATGTAACCGCAGACCCCAATGAGTTTGTCTATGAACTCGTCTTCCAAGCGGGCTTCGGCAAATATAAGATTCTCCTGGGTCGAAGCAACCACCGAGAGCACAGAACGGGCCTGTTCCTTAATCAAGTCTAGCATTATCCTTCGACCAC
>JBAUFP010000286.1:0-4716 GCA_049679205.1 bacterium
CTACAGGGTTTTAGAGGGCGCTGACAGTATCTGGTTCGAGCTCCCCTGGGAAGTCTACTATAACTACATTGTTCATCCGATTATTAGCGATGAATTCCCGGATATGAGTGCTTATGTGTATTCCCAATTCTGGCGCGAATATCTCTTCTATGTATCAGATGTCGGTTATCCAAAGCTTGGCGAAAAGATCAAAGATGCAAAGATTTTATGGGATGGTATTAGAGTGATACTTCCACCAGGCCGGCCATTCACACCGAACGATTGCGCTCTTGACGTAATCGCCAACTGGGCTACCTGTACGGTGCCGGTAGCGGCACAAGGAAACCGGCCGATCCAGCCAAATATCATTGCTCATGAACATAATGGCAATTGTGGTGAACTCCAGGATTTATTGACTGCCGGGGCAAGGACCTGTCTTGTGCCATGCGTTGGTACAAGTGATCCCTGTGAAGACCACGTCTGGAGTGAATTCTACGACCGTGGGTTCTATCCATATCAGGTGGATCTAGGTTTCGGAGTGACGCATATTGCGGACACAAATGTTGCCTATGATGAGCAATATGGCGGTAGTAAAAGGGTTTCGGCAATCTTTGACTGGCGCAGTGATGGCTACTGGTGGACCGTAACCGGTACGTACTCAAACTCCTGTTCGCTTTATGTATATGTCTGTGATTTAATGGGGAGGCCAATAGACGGAGCAGGTGTCACAATATCCTCAGAAGGATATTATGGTGGCTTTTCAACCTCAACAAGAGCATACACCGATCCTGACGGCCACTGTTGTTTTGAATTAGGCGATCTCAGAAACTTCTATGCAAGGGTATCCACACCGATTGGCTCATACCCACCTAACCCTGAAGAAATTGTCCAGATCATCCAGAATAGCCAATCCGGAGCAAACTATTATAAGGTTTTTTATGTTGCTGACTACCTACCAGCACCAGTATTTTCAGATACCGCGAGCCTCAATTCGCTGTCGGTATGGAAATTCGAAGTAGTCCTGGATTCCATAGAGGGACAGAGCAGTGGAAGTTGCATTACGCGATTTGGACCAGGAGATTCGATCAGGGTCTATCGCAGCTTCCATGAAAGATACGCCAAAGGGAACATTGACCTGCTCTTTGTGGATGATGCAAACCTTAACAGGTATATCCAGGGTGAGCCATTCAAGGCATTCGACTTCTGCTCAATTAGTCGTGATACCGCCTCATTCATTGCCCAGGATTCTGCTGTATATCATCTCATTGTCTCAAATGAGGACGTGTTATACAACACCCCATTCTGTAACCTGAAGGTCAATCTTTATAGAAACCCTGCGCCGGGAGTTGAGGAAGAAACCATAAAGAAAGCCCTGGTTCAAAAACTGCCAACCATCTATAAAGGGAGATTGTTTCTAAACCTCAATGAGCCGTCTCAAATCAAGGTTTACGAAGCATCAGGAAGACTTGTATACGAGTCGCAGAAAAAAGTCGACAAGATGGAAAAATTCCTTTCTGCAGGTGTCTACTTCATAAGGATTACAAAGGACGACGAGAATCAAACCGGTAAATTTGTTATCGTAAAATAGGAGCCCAAATGAAGAAGAATTTGATCATCCTTTTGCTGATCATTTACATTATTCCAGGATTTGCGGTCTATAGTAACAAACCACACGACAAAGGATTGCTCTATCTGTTGATGACAAACTACGGCAGGTTTGGTTATGAGAATCAAGGAATCTGGCCGATCGGCAGCGGTGAACAGTATATTTTTGGTGCGGGGTTCTGGGTTGGCGGCCTTGCCAAATGCGAAGCTGATACAACATCACTCAGCGTTAGTTGTAATCCAACGAGTACTGAAATTCTTGTGCAGTCTACTGCCGCATTCGATTCTGCAGGTGTTATCCTGGTTGAGGGCGAGTTGATGCTTCATCACGGCAAGACTGATACCTCGTTTACCGATCTTATCAGGGGATTTGCCACAACAACCGCATCAGCCCATGCTGTTGGCAACCAAGTTATGAAGATGGATGTGAAGGTTACTGTGGGCTACGATGCTTCAAGTGGCGGTACTGAATTCGTTCCCGGCGACCTGCCAAATGAACCAGGCTATACAAACCCTGAAGAAAGGGTTCTCATGACTGATGATCCGGCAGACACCCTTCTTTGGCCTTTGCGTGACTCTTTAGGTAATCCGATAGTTCGCTCAAAACAAGACAGTTACGCGATCCTTAATGACCAGGATTCGACAGTATGTTCCCAACCACTTCTCATGAAGGTTATACAAGTCGGATATGCCTGGGATTATCACTATTACGAAGACTTTATCTTCTTGAATTACCTTGTTGTGAATGACGGCCCGGACACGATCTTTCATACCCGGCTGGCCGTGAACTGTGACGCGGACATTGGTGACTACACTGATGATCTCATCGGTTTTGACGCAGCAAGAGACCTTGGCTATGCCTATGACTCGGATTTCTACGAACCAGGATGGCTTCATACCCCTGGTTTCATGGGTTTTGATTTTCTTGAGAGTCCACCGGATACGCTGGGCCAGCAGATCGGCCTAACCGCGTTCAAGATTACGCATAACCCTGGTGTTGGCGGACAAGGTGAACCAGACCCAAGCAATGACTTCGAAGCATACCAACTCATAGCCGGGTACAATTACACTACCGGGCTATACCATCCGTTCGATACGATCACCGACCCGACCGACGTAAGGTTCCTGCAGTGCACAGGACCCTTTGATTTCGCTCCCGGCGAGACGGTGAAAGTAGTAATTGCTGTGATTGCTGGTGCAGACACAACTGATTTTCTGGCAAATGATGATCTTGCACAAAATCTTTATAATTCCAATTATCTGACCCATGATATAACCGTTGTATCACCAAATGGCGGCGAAGAGATCTCTGGGATCTATGCGATTACTTGGACTGATTCGTCATCCACCGGCGCTCCACTTTTGGTTGATATCTCCTGCAGTCGTGATGGTGGAGGGACATACCAGGACGTTGTAACCGGCATTCCTGACAATCATTATTACAACTGGAATACCAATAATGTTCCTGATGGCACAAGGTATCTTGTGAGAGTAACTGTTCATGATACGATTGCCGTGGGCGAGGACTTTTCAGATTCACTATTCACAGTCAATAATCCGGGCAATGGTGTACCCGATGTAGTCCTGCTTGCGCCCTTATCCGGGACACTCCAGGGTACGGTCAACATAGAGTGGTGGGCAAATGACGCGGATGGCGATACGCTACAGATTGACATCTATGCAGAAAGACAGGGATGTGATTGGGAGATGATTGCCGAGAATCTAAACAATACCGGAACGTATGATTGGAACACCCTGTTTTACCATAATGGAAACTATCGGCTCAAGATCATTGCCTGGGATAATGATACGTGTGGTGTTGATTCGAGCTTGAGCCTGGTTACGATTACGAATGACCATCCCCCGGCGGCAATAGTTGAACACATTCAGGGCGGATGCAACTCACTCACCCTGAATTGCCTGCTTTACAATTCCGCACAGTTAACCGGGCATACCTATGAAGTGAGATTCAATCCAATTGAAAATGCGTTAACTACTTTCGATGTTTATTATACGTATGACCTGTGGGATGTAACGACCAATTCCTGTTTGATTGAACACTGCTCGCTCGGTGTTTACCTTGACGGAAGACTATGTAGTCACTACTCCGAGATCGTCGATGGTTTTGCCCTGCAGTTCGATATTCAGGTTGACATGAATTCGTTTAGATTTATTGACTTTGATATTCTCAATAACCCGAGCGGCTTCAATGGTGTACTCACAATCTGGGGCGCAGACAGTATGGGCACGGCGCCGCCGATCGGCGGTAACCAGTGGTCATTCCGCGGCTCTGATTTTATTGTCCGCTGGAAAAAGTATCAACCCGATACCACAAAACTTACACTTGAGATTACTGATACCACTAATTTCGCCCTGATCCCTTATCATGATCTGCGCAGCGATTCGTGGCGATTTGAACCCGGAGCGCCGAGCGAAACACTCAATCTTGCAGTTCATAAGCGCTTCTATGTCTGTGGTGGCGGGTTCTGGTTCAACCAGAGCGGCACAATGACGATCCCCCCTGACGAAGGAGATGTCTGGCAGATTCTCTCCTCAGGTCATCGCGTTCCGTGCAACGCAAATGTTTATCGTTTTGTAACAACCGGGATTAACGAGAATTCAGACCTCCGGTGCCAACCTCTCTTTGCAGTTTCACCCAGTATCTTCAGGAATAATACCCTGATCAATCTTGCCATACCACACGAGTCACAAGTTAACATATCTATCTACAATGTTCTTGGTCAACGTGTTGTTGTGCTTCTTAATCGTATTTGTCAGCCTGGTGTGTACGATATCCACTGGACAGTAGAAAGTCTTTCCTCCGGCATATACTTCGTACGGGTAGACAGTGAAGATATTAAGGAGGTCAAAAAGGTTGTCCTCATAAAGTAAACCCGGCATCGTCAATAGGCGCCGACAGAATGGTGGGTCAAACCGTATAATCGGATAGGAAAATGATCCCACATGTAGTGCTGACGTGAGTCTTTGCGAAAATGGAGGTGTATAATGAAAGCAATTGTTAAATGCGTTGGGATTGCTCTCTTGATTTTGATTGCATTTAAACTAGCCCCTGGAGCAACCTGGTACGTACATCCTGATTCCACGCTCAATTCCATACAAGATGCGTTAAAA
>JBAUFP010000287.1:0-6868 GCA_049679205.1 bacterium
TGACATCTGCCTTAATTTGTTTAAAGAAAAAAACTTCCACTTCGAATAGATCCATTATTTAGGTCTCTTTTCTACCTTTTCGGCCTGGATCAACCAGTATAAAGCCTTTTCGTTATTGCCCATCCCCCGGTATACATAAGCCAGATTATTCATCACATCGACATTGTCCGGGTCGAGCCGGAGGATCTTATTTTCATACGCATCCACGGCTTTTCCATACTGCTTTGTTTCCGTGTAGCATACGGCAAGGTAGAACCAACCATATTGATCATCCGGACATTGTTCGGTTAATCTTTCCAGATATGGTATTGCTTCGGTATATCTAAGGAGTCGCACATGCATCTCGCCGGCAAAATACAATGCGTCGAAGTCATTCGGCTTGTACTGCACACTCTGAATCATGTTCGCTAACGCAAGCGTATCGTTCTTCAGATTGTAGTGAGCCATGCCTAAGAAATAATAGCTGCGTCCCAAGTCATCTGCTAACTCTGCAAACTGCTCAATATTCGTTCCCTGTACGGCTAAGCCTTCAGGAAAACCCAGCGCATCCCTGACCAAACGATCCAGATCCTCGGACTTGTTGCATGCCCACAATATGACAATTTGCTGAGCAAGGATACTATCGATCCCGGGCAAATTCTGGAAAATGATCCTGCCATGCCTCTCATACTGCATTCTGTAATTCCTTATCGCAGTCTCGAAATACCCGGGGCAGCCATCGAATTCCTCACTATCAAAGAGCGCTTTACCAATCAGAAAATTTATGTCCGGGTTATCCGGTTCTAAATTGAGAACCTTCTGATACTCCTTATTCGCCTCGTCAAACCTGTCCAATTTGTAGAGCGAGGCCCCCCTGAGCACATACACATTGACGTCTTCGATGCCTAGTGCCTTGTCGAAACTTAGATAGTGCAAGGCTTCGGCATACGCCGCCTGTTCAAACAAATCGCGGGCGTAGAAATAGAACGCCTGGAAATAATACTTCTCACCTTCGTCCTGCCTAACAATCCAATCACATGTCTGCTGTGTGTCGGCGGCAAAGGCTTTTTCAAATGCCTGAGCCGCGGCTCGCCAGTCGCCCAAGCCCATTTCCGAAGCACCCAGTATTGCGTAGAGCTCAAAATTTTCCGGGGCTACTTCAATGCCTTCCTGGCATGCCTTTCGCGCGCGTGCATAGTCTTTTTCGTTGAAATAGGCAATGCGCGCGGTATTCAGATATTTAAAGACATCAGCTTGAACAATACACACGAAAATCAACAGCGTGCAAAATGCTTTTCTGCGCATGCTACCTCCTGTGGTCGATGCTAAATTGGTAATCTTCTCTTCATTATAAAACAATATACATGCCTGTCAATGCTCCACCGGATACCGTTCAATTGCATCCGCGTAACTGGGGATCGTATTGACAATGAACAATCATAACTATATATTTAGTATATGAGAAAAATCGGCTGGCTATTCGGCATCTTAATATCAATTGTAGCAATCTATATCGCAGTATCAGTATACCGGAATTTTCAGAAGGATATCGCCCGAGCGCGCCTTCGCTTAACTAGCGGCAGCAAGATAATCACCACGAGTCAAGGTCCGATCGAATATGCCACCGCCGGTGAGGGTGATCCCATTATCGTCGTCCATGGTGCCGGTGGCGGCTACGACCAGGGACTTCTCATCTCAGAAGCCTGGGTCGGCAATGATCATCATCGTATCGCCGTATCACGCTTCGGCTACCTACGTTCTCCATTGCCCGCCGAGCCTTCGTATTCTTTACAGGCTGACATTTTTGCCGAACTCTTGGATTCCCTGGACATCAAGAAAGCAGTCATCATGGGCGCATCTGCTGGCGGCCCGTCGACCATACAATTCGCCCTTCGTCATCCTGAGCGCTGCCGCGCGGTTATTCTCGTATCTGCGATCAGTTATGAACATCCACCATTGAGCTGGCACCATAACCTTGTCTTCGATCTTGTCTTCAATTCGGATCTCTTGTATTGGAGCCTCATCTCTTACTTGCCATCATCCTTTTATACCGCCTTCGGCATACCGCCTGAGGTACAAGCCGCGCTCAACCCTGCTCAGCGCGATTCAATTTCCTACTTCCTTCATTCTATCGTGCCGGTCAGTCTACGCAAGAACGGGACTGCCCATGACCGGATTGACTGCGATCTCGATTTTCCTGTTGAGAGAATCCAGGCACCGGTTCTCGTGGTTCATGCTGAGGATGATAATATCGTACCCTATGCCAATGCCGAATACATAAAGGAAAAAATCCCTGATGCAAAAACGCTCGCCTTTAAAACCGGCGGGCATCTCCTTATCGGTCAATATCATCACATCAAACAAACAATCACAAGTTTCTTAATACAAAACAGTGACACTGGAGAAAACCAATAGTCTCTATTATTACTAGAGTTTAAGGATTCGCGTATGCTCATCATCAGAGATGCGTTGATCGACGACTTGCCGGCTATTACCGCTATATATAATGAAGCAATACTAAAAACCGTTGCCACTTTCGATACCGAACCAAAGACACAAGATGAACAGAAGGCCTGGTTCATGGAACATGGTATGAGTAACCCGGTTGTCGTTGCCGAGGAATCCGGCATGATTGTCGGTTGGGCCGCTTTGAGCAAGTGGTCTGACCGCTGTGCATATTCCGATGCCGCCGAGATTTCCCTCTATGTCAAAGAAGGGTTTCAGGGAAAAGGCGTCGGGCGAAGGCTCATGAAAACGGTACTCGACAAGGGAGGAAAAGCAGGTCTTCACACCGTACTCGCCCGTATCGCCGAGGGCAATGAGATTAGCGTGCACCTTCACCAAGCCCTGGGTTTCAAGCATATTGGTGTGATGAAAGAGGTAGGTAAGAAATTCGGACGCCTCCTGGATGTTTATCTAATGCAAAAGTTGTATGGCGCTGATAAGGAGTAGTCCTGCTTCGACCACCTGTAAAAAAGACGGAAAGACAACACCAGGACAGAAAATTAACATGAACATAAAGGAAATCCGCGCGAAATCAATTTTACGTAAACACAAAAAGGTTGACTCCTGGTTCGTCTCACGGTATGGCATGAATCTGTATCGCGGATGCACCCACAATTGTGTCTACTGTGATGGCCGCGCCGAAGGATACTATGTTGATGGGAACTTTGGTGAAGACGTCACGGTCAAAACAAATGCTATTGAGCTGCTACACCATGCTCTCGACCAAAAGAGAAAGCGCAAGCCGTTCAAGCGTGGCTACATCATGCTCGGCGGCGGGGTGGGTGATAGCTATCAACCCGTTGAGGAAAAATACGAACTGAGCCGCCAGGCGCTTGATGTGATATACGAACACGGCTTTCCCGTGCATATCCTGACAAAATCAACGCTCGTGAAAAGAGACCTCGACATAATCAAGAAAATAAACGGGCAATCCAGAGCGATAGTCAGTTTCAGCATGTCGTCATTCCAGGATAGGATAAGCGCGGTCTTCGAACCGGGCGTGCCACCACCCAGCAAGCGGTTTGAGACGTTATCTTATTTCAAGAGTGAGGGTATCGCATGCGGGCTATTCTTGCTGCCCGTGATCCCCTTTATAACCGACACCGCAAAGATGATCGACGCCGCGGTCAGTTAAGCAAAAGCCATCGGCATCGATTTCGTCATCTTTGGAGGGATGACACTAAAGAGAGGACGCCAGCAAGATTATTTCTTGAGGGTTCTGCGCAAGCATTATCCAGAATTCCTGCCTGAATATGACATGATATACCTGGGAGGCAAATACGGCGAGGCGATTCCTGAATACTACAAATCAATATCTCAGGTCTTTGACACCGTTGTCAGCAAATACAAAATAGCCAAGCGTGTGCCGGCTGTACTCTTCAACGACATCCTGGATGAGAACGATCTGGTCATCGTCATTCTGGAACAGCTTGACTACCTTCTTCGGCTCAAACGTGCCAAGTCTCCTTACGGCTATGCGGCCTATTCGATCAGCAAACTGGAGTTACCTATCTCTACGCTGAAAAACATCAGGGAAATCAAAGGCGTGGGTCAAACAACCGAGAGAGTAATAAAGGAAATTATCAGGACAGGTACTTGTGCTCAGTACGAAAAACTACTCCGCGGGTGAAACATTATTCCTTTACCCGGTACCAGTACCGGTACTGTTCTGTAAAACCTAGCCTGGTATACAACGCCAACGCAGTTTTGTTCTCAACCATAACTTGCAGGTAAGCGAGTTTTGCACCTTCTTTCTTTGCCCAAAGCAGAATCCCATCTACGATCCGCTTTGCATAACCCTTTCCTCGAAATCCTGATTCTACGATGATATCAAACAAACCAATCATATCCTGCTCGAATACGCCAAGGCCGCATGCAACAATTTGATCGTCAACCTTGATGTAAGCAAAACACTTGGGGGTCGCGATTTTTCTCAACATCGATTTGAGGGTTGTCTTGTGTTCGACCGATGTTTTTGTCATACGGCAGAAAGCATCTATCCAACCTTCATCGTTATATGTCACGATGCGCACTGGGCCGTAATCCTTGCTCTCGATCATATGAAGAGGCATTGTCTGCACTGACGTCTCGGCTTCAGTCGCATAGCCGTTCCGGTTCAGGACCGAATCCAAATCGAGCGGGTATATTTCTCTGGTCAATTTGAATACCGTTCTCAACCCCTGCGCCGCATATAATTGTTGACAAAACCTTATTTTCTTATTGGTATCAATGGTTGAAGGATAAATAGGATTGACCGAATTTGCCCGGCGTGTGTAACCACCTCCAAAACGGACAACCCATCCGTCGTACAAAAAAGTTCGTAGGGCCGGCCAGCCGTTCATTGATATTTCTTCAAATCTTTGAATCACAAATCACCCATTGTGCATTTAGGTATTATAATACGCACCCCCTCTTTGTCAACCATAACACCCATGAAACCATTCTTTTCGCTGTCGATTATTGTATAAATACGCCACATGGTTAAAATACTACGTCCATGAAGCGCCGAGAACTAGTCGAAAAAATATCGCGACTCATCAGGCAAACTGAGAATCCATACCCGACACGAGTCGCCATCGACGGCATTGACAATGCAGGCAAGACAACTCTCGCTGCTGAACTCGGCCACGAACTACAGAAGAAAAATCGCCCCATAATCCATGCTTCAATCGACAGTTTCCACAGAACCCGTAAAGAGCGCTACCGCCGCGGCACGCTTTCTCCAGATGGTTACTTCAATGATTCCTTTGACCTGGATGTGCTGAAGGAGAAGCTGCTAAAACCACTGGGACCGGCTGGAGATCTTCGATATACAAAAGCAGTTTTTGACTTCCGTACCGATTTGCCATTGCCGAGGAAATTACAGAAAGCTAAACACAATGCAATCCTGCTTTTCGACGGCGTGTTTCTCCTGCGCCCTGAGTTAAATGCTTTTTGGAATCTTCGTATTTTCGTGCAGGTCAGTTTTGAAACAGCATTACGGCGTGCCTTGTTGCGTGACATGAATCTCTTCGGCAGCGTCGAAGAGACCAAAAGGCGCTATCTGGAGCGATACATACCCGGCCAGAAGATGTATTTTCAGAAGGTCAATCCCATGCACAAAGCCGACATTGTCATCGACAACAACGACCCGGACAATCCCTTACTCCTCAAGGGGGACAGGCATGCACTTTTGCACTTTTGAGCAAAGTTAACCGAACCAATCTGTCGTAGATCCGGTTGAAGAACTATATTTCGTCAACTCCTACAGAAGTCTGGCGTGATAACACAGCCAAAAGTGTAAAAGTGCATGCCTGTCCCCACAAATGGCTCAAAAATCAACACAATTACACCCCTTGACAAATCACAATTTTCCGTTATAATATAAACGAACGATTGATTGAAACAAATGTTCGTATAGAACAATCGTTCGCATGAAAGGAGGAAACATGACCATCTCAATCCGATATGCACCTTCTCTCCATGATTGTGAGATATTCTGTGAGCGGTTTTTGATAGAAGCGATTAGTATATGGTATACAAATGCTCGTTTAAAACGGTCGTTCAATTTTTCGGGAGGCGTGTATGACTGATGACCAACACAAGGTAGCGAAACAGAGAATATTCGAATCCGCCCTTGCACTCTTCGCACGCAAAGGTTACGCCGGTGTCGGCGTCCGCGAGATAGCCAAGAAAGCAGAGGTCAATATTTCCATGATCAACTACTACTTCGGTGAGAAAGCGGGCATTCTGAAAGCGATAATCAACGAATGCTATGACCGCTACTTCAGGACGATCAAACCAGTGGGCGATGAAGATCTCCCGATAGAGGAACACGTACGTAAGATGATCCACACCGCTATGATGTTCTTCAAGGAGAATACTGAACTTGCCATTGTCGCCTTTGACGTCATACCGCTTGATATTCCGGAAGTGATGGATCTCAAGGTCAAATGGGTTTCGGGTATCAGAGAAGGCATGGCCAACTTCCGCAAGAAGCTGGGTGTAGATGCCAGCGATCCACTACAGGAGAGTGTAGGGCCCACCGCTTTTGTCGCCGTGATCCTTAATCACTTTCAGGGCAAGTATGCGGTCGGGCAATATCCGCAGTTCAAGGAGTATGCAGAACAACTGAACGATGAATTCTACGAGAAATACGCCGACGCCCTTGCTGATCTGTTTCTATATGGCTGTATGGGAACATCCAGAAAGGAGGAAAAATGATACGGCATCAAACGAGCACTTTGTCAATCATGTTATTCTGCATGCTACTTGCAGGAGTCTTCCCCCCTGCAAAACTCAGTGCACAGGAGGATATAACTGCCGATCAAATTTTGGAGACTTTAACCGAAACCATGAACCCCGAACAGTCACAGGGCATAATGACCATGACCATTGTGACGAG
>JBAUFP010000288.1:0-10832 GCA_049679205.1 bacterium
GGACAAACCATTGGACACTCGCCGCATCCAGTGCATTTGTCCCAATCAACAAATGTGGATTTGCGTTTGACTTTCACCTTGAAATCAGGTGCATCACCCTCGACCTTGACCACTTCGGTGTTGGCAAGGATTTCAATGTTTGGATGCCGACCGACATCCATTAGTTTTGGACCTAGAATTCAGCCAGTACAGTCCATCGAGGTGAAGATTTTGTGAATCTGGGATGTTCGACCACCCAGACATGGCCCACGCTCAACAAGGAAAACCTTGAAACCAGCGTTGGCCAAATCTAGCGCGGACTGGACCCCAGCAACACCTCCACCAATGACGAGCGCTCCTTTTTGCATAGCTTTAGATTACTCCTTTGCCTTATTCTTCTTGGACAGAATCTCGTTTCCATATGTATAGCCGCGTTCAAAAGCCTTTAAATTCAACGGTAATGCTTTTTCCGGAACCAAACCGGGCAGGGCTTTCTTCATGCTGTCATAGGTAACCAGTTTGGTCATCGCCGTGAAAAAGCCCAGCATTACCACGTTCGCGACTATTTTGACTCCAAGCTCTTCGGCGAATCGCGTTGCCGGAATGCCGTGGGCTTGGATTTTCCCGCGGGGCGTTTTGGGTTTCACCAAATTCTCATCATATAACAACATTCCCTTTTCACTCATTTCGGGCTCAAACTTGTCGTATCCTGCCTGGGACAAGGCAACCAACACATCTGAATTTGTTATATAGGGATAGAGTACCTTGCTTTCTGATATGACCAATTGCGAACTGCACGCACCACCGCGCGCTTCTGGTCCGAATGACTGACTCATCGTTGCGTGCTTATTGTCATGAATCGATGCTGCCTTGCCCGCGATAATCCCGGATCTGATAATCCCTTGCCCACCGTAACCTGCGAATCTTATCTCAGCCATCTTTTCCTCCCCGTTCGTTTATCACCGGGCCATGCGGAGTAAATTTGTCGCCGAGCATCTTTGTGTGTTGACGATTATATGAATCGATGAATGTCGGTCTCTCCTTATCAGTGAACTTACCGACCACAATTTTCTCTTCGGCGGTTATGGCTACATTTCTGGGGTCTTCGTTGTTCTTGACTATCGAGTTCTCGAAATAGAACTGGAGAATGTCAGATTCGATACTGTCGATGTCTTTGTAGTAATTGGGTCCGGGCGCAAGTACTTCAACCATGGATAAACCGCGCTTGTTGAGTCCCTCGGCAATAGAGGCGGCGAGTTCGTTTGTGTGGAGAGCGGTCCAGCGAGCAGTGTATACTGCCCCGCAGGAGTTTCCAAGATGCGGAAAATTGAATGGCTCCTCGAATGTCGAATAGGCTGAAAATGCTGTATTCACCGACGATACCCGTTTGCCGGCAACCATTTTGTAGACAAAATTATTGATGCACAGAACCAGCACCTCCATGTTTCTCCTTGCGCCGTGCACAAAATGGTTCCCACCGATTGTCATGAGGTCACCGACAACCGGTATGACTTTGAGATCTGGGTTACCCAACTTCAATCCTGAGCCAAAAGCAATGGCCCGGCCGCGGGCCGTCTGGAAATAATCGATGCCGAGGGTCTTGATAGCTTCTGGTGTAAAAGGAATATCCGAGGGGATGCTGATGATCTTGGGGGCAATACCGGATGCTTTTATGCCTTGGGCAATTGCGTTGATGATTGGATTCACTCCTTTAATTTGAAACCTCCCTCGAACACTGATCTCTCAAGCCTGGTCTTAAATTCGTGTACACCTTCGATCGGTTTTTCCTGTTGGGCGGCGAATTCAATTGCATCAGCGACGTCTGCGGGGTTATGAACCCCGGCGCCGCCATGGGGGACAAGCACGACATTGGCTTGGCCATGAGCGCACCGGGCAACATCAAAGACGATCTGTCCATAGTTTATCTCGGGAACGACAAAAGCTTTTGCTCCCTTCGCGAGTTCAACAATCCTCTCATCGGGAAAAGGCCAGACCGTTACGAGCCTTAGCGTACCAACTTTGATGCCCTTTTGTCTGGCTATCTCAACACCCTTTACCGCGACGCGTGACGATATTCCATAGGAGACGACAATGACATCGGCGCCATCAATTCCTTCTTCTCTCAATTCAATTATTTTGTCTTTGTTGAGTCGAATCTTATCAACCAACCGCCTGACGCACGTTGATTTATAGTCGGCGTCCTTGACTGGATAACCTCTTTCATCATGGACGAGTCCTGTGATGTAAAGGTTGAGACCTTCACCTGCCTTTGCCATTTTCGGCACCAGGTCAGGATCCGCCTTAAAAGGCAAGTAACCTGATGCCGGGCCAGCATACAGTCTCCGGGGTTCAATCTCAATCTTGTCGGCATCAGGTATTACGACTTTTTCGGTCATATGGCCAACGCACTCGTCAGACATTATCATGACCGGACAGCGATACTTTTCGGCAAGGTTAAACGCCTTGATCGTGTAATCAAACATTTCCTGTGGTGAATCGGGTGAGATAGCGATGAGCTCGTAGTCCCCGTGCGCGCCCCAGCGCGACTGCATCATATCTGCCTGCCCGGTTTTGGTGGGTACGCCGGTAGAAGGCCCGCCGCGCTGAATATTTAGCAGCACAAAAGGCGTCTCGAGCATTGCCCCGAAACCGATAGTTTCCTGCATCAAAGAGTAGCCAGGACCAGATGTGATGGTCATTGTCTTGACCCCTGCCCACGCCGCACCCATGATCGCGGATATGGAACCTAATTCATCTTCCATTTGAATAAACACAGCGCCGACTTGCGGTCCGCGGTGGCAGATGGCTTCGAACGCTTCGGTGGATGGAGTAATTGGATAGCCGGCTACGAATTTGCATCCGGCGGCCAATGCACCGTAACCAGCCGCAACATCACCATCAATGTAGTAAACACCGGTCAGCACATCCTTTGAATTAGCCTTCACTTCTTTCTCCCTTGGAGACACTTGAATTCTTTACCGTTGATTTGACTTCGGAAAGCCACTGGTTGTACCGCTCCATGTAGGAAGGGCGCTCGCGGTCCACGAATTTGCCACAAATTATCTTTGTCTGAAATCCAATATCTAAATTCTTTGTGTCTTCACCATTTCTTATTTCAACATTATCATGATAAAACTTCATCATCTCAAGTCCATCGCCGAGTCGGTTGATGCGCGAATAATACATGCCACATGGAGAAATTACTTCGACTACGGAGAACCCCTTTTTATTCAATGCTTCGGTTAGAGCGTTGGTCAGCCGGCGAACATTCAAGGCAGTATAACGTGCCACATAAACGGCACCAGATGAATCCGCAATATACGGGATGTTGAAAGGCGGTTCCACACATCCATAAGGCGAAGTCGTCGCGTAGGCAGCCAACGGTGTTGTGGGTGCGACTTGACCACCGGTCATAGCGTAGATAAAGTTATTCACGCATACTACAAGCATATCGATATTGCGGCGTGCAGCATGTATGAAATGATTACCACCGATTGCCATCAAGTCGCCATCACCAGAAAAGACAACAACTTTCATTTTGGGATTCGCCACCTTGATTCCGGTCGCTAAAGCGATCGGCCGACCATGGGTCGTGTGGAAAGAATCGAGTTTCACGTAACCGGCTACTCTGCCCGTACATCCAATACCTGAGACAATGCTTACCATATTGGGATCGAGCTTTGTCTTTTCAAGGGCCGCGGTGAATGCGGTGACCGCAATGCCGATTCCGCAGGTTGGGCACCAGATATGGGGCATCCTTTCCATGCGCAGCAAATTCTCCATTGGGTGAATTTCTCTGCTATTGGTTCTCTCGACTGCCATCATGCTCTCCCTTATGTCAATTCAATAGTGCTGCTCAGTAACTCGCTCGTCTGAGATGCTTGTTTGATCGCAGCAACGATACCTTCAGGGTATTCGACCCCGTTATCACCATGATGCAGGAAAAAGACATTTGCCTTTCCATTGCTGCATCGTTCAACTTCAAGAACTACTTGCCCGAAATTCATTTCCGGAACAACAAATGCTTTGACTTTTTTTGCCAGTTCAGTCACTCTTTTCTCGGGGAATGGCCATACAGTATTGAGTTTAAGGCTTCCTGCCTTGAGCCCAGCGTTACGAGCCTGGGCCACTGCCTCCCCAGCTGCCCGGGCGGCTACTCCGTATGAAATAACAACGACTTCTGCGTCATCGATGTTTGTCTCTTGTGTGTCCACGATTTTATCCACATAGCAGCGTATTTTCCTGACCAGGGGGTGGACATTGTACTCCTGACATTCCTCGAACATTATTGGGTAGCCACGGTCATCATGGGTTAGCCCAGTAACGTGAAATCTGTAACCCTGTCCGATATCGACCATGCGCGGTACCATGTCTTCGTCCCTTTTGAACGGCAGATAGCTATCGGTTGGTCCTTGGTAGTATCGGCGGGGCTCGATATTGATCCCGTCGGCATGAGGAATCACAACGGTTTCCTTGAGCTGGGCAACGTAGGCATCAGACATCACGGCTACGGGAATGCGATAACGTTCAGAGAAATTAAAGGCTTTGATCGTGAAGTCAAACATCTCTTGTGGTGAGCTGGGGGCAAGCGCAATTATCTCATAGTCACCGTGCGAGCCCCATCGTGCTTGCATCATGTCACCGTATGCTGGATGGTCGGGCAGACCCAATCCAGGGCCGACCATTTGAATGTCGACAATCACGCATGGCGTTTCCAGCATTACGCCGAGCCCGAGATGTTCCATCATGAGCGACAGCCCAGGACCAGATGTTACTGTCATAGATTTCTTCCCGGTCCAGGATGCGCCAATTACCGCCGCCAGGGCCGAGATTTCGTCCTCCATCTGGATAAATGTGGCACCGACTTCAGGGGCCCGTTCGAGGAATCTCTTTGAAACTTCGATTGACGGCACAATTGGATAAAGCCCCAGGAAGCGACATCCGGCCGCTAAGGCACCTTCAGCGCACGCTTCATTGCCGCTGAGAACATGAGAGCCGGTCAACACCCCGGTCTTATCTGCCTTCATCGTTCTCCTTTCTCACACATTTGATCATGCCTTTTATTTTGGGGAGGTATAGGGGATCCTAGGATTCAATAATATAGCTTATCAATGACGAGGTCTAGAACACGTCAATCATTCTCGCCAGCACTGCCTTGCCTCGGTAATCCGGCAGAATTATCGGTGCTCTTCTCGTGTTTTTCACACCAGCTTCTTGGAGTTTCTGGACGTATTGTTTCAGATGATCTAACGCAATTTTGCTGTCTCCTTTTTGTGATTTCACATACTCGGCAGTGCTCATCCCGGCTCTTCTTCCGAATACCAAACAGTCGAGTGTTGAATTTCCCATTAATCGGTTCTTACCATGAACGCCACCTGAAACTTCACCGGCAACCCATAATCCTTCGACATTTGTCCGGCCGTCGGGGTCGGTTTCGATGCCACCATTCTGATAGTGAAGGGTTGGAAAAACGAGCACTGGATCCTTTCGTATATCGATTTCATAGCGCTTGTACATTCTTATCATGCCGGGAAAAGCTTTTTCTATGTAACCCTTACCGTTCTTAATTTCAATCAAAGGAGTATCAAGCCATACTCCACGCAGCCCGGTCGGTGTGGTGATACCCTTGTTACGTACATAACATTCTCTGATGATAGATGCGGCTTCAACATCTCTTGGTTCCAAGGGATAGACAAAAGCTTCACCATCGGCATTAACTGGTTGAGCACCGCTGCCGCGAAGTTTTTCCGTCAGCAAGTAACCCACGATCTGAAGCGGATAGGCAGCTCCGGTCGGGTGGTATTGCACGGCGTCGATGTCCCGTAATTTTGCTCCGGCTCGGTATGCTAATACGACGCCATCAAAAGTCGCGCCGTAGTGATTAGTGGTTGGAAAACCCCGTATATGCAAACGGCCGTAACCACCTGTGGCAATGATGGTTGCTTTTGCTCGGACAATCTTGTACTCGCCAGTTTCAAGATTCCATAGGATAGCACCGGTTACTCGGTTGCCTTCGGTGAGCAATTCGATTGCGGGGTAATGTTCCAGATAGGAAATTTGTCTTGTCTTGAACTCATCCCGTAGCACTCTGAATTCTTCAAGCCCGGTGTAGTCACGGCATGAATGCATGCGCTTCACTGAAAGGCCGCCGGCGAGCTTTTCGGCGAGGTCGTTGTTCTCTTCGCGGTCAAAGATTGCGCCTAATTCACAGAGCCATTTCATAACCAATGGGGCATCTTCTACTAATGCCCTGGCTACTTCGGGTTTGTTGGCAAAATGTCCACCACCAATGGTGTCGACGTAGTGTTTTACGATTGAGTCGACTTCTCGATCCGCGGCCTGGGTTCCACCCTCGGCCATTATCGAATTCGCATCGCCATGGCGTAATTTGTTCGTGAGCAGTATTTTTTCGGCAGGGACGCCGCAGTCGCTTGCCCATAGCGCAGCCGTAGTACCGGCCAATCCGCCACCAATGATCAGGATATCAGGGTCATAGTCGATCTGGGACACATTCACCTCACCCTGATCGATTAGTGGGTAAGCCTCGAGCAGATCAATAACTTCGTTGGGTGCAAGGTCACCTTTATTAGGCCCGACCAGAATCTCACGCTTACCGCCGGCAGCGTAATCCGGATGAATTCTTAGGACCTCGTCTCGTTCTTTCATGGTCATGGCCGGAGGAGTGTAGTCAATTCTCTTGTCGCGTGTTTTCGCCACCTTTTCGATTTCTTTTCTCATCTCTTCAGGGTAACCCTCTATGTATGTTAGTTCTGCCATTTTTCGCTCCTTTTCTATTCTGGTTCTTTTTCGCGCTCAGTATATATTTTTCGGAGTTCTTCAATTGAGCACTTGGTGATCTTTTCCATATCCTGCTTGAATTTCCCTTCGGTGATCTCTTTAACTCTTTTCCTGAGGTGATCCGGAACACCTTGCCCATAGCGACCATACATTCTTCTTCCCAGTTGAGCAACGTGGTACTGCACGATCTCAGCCGGACAGCGCATGGCGCAAAGCCCGCACTGTATACAGTCAAAACTGACATCGGCCAGTGAATCGAAAGCGCCGCGTATGGCTGCTTGCACATAGTCCATAACCTCGAGGTCTTGCGGGCACGCTTTTGTGCAGGTGTTACAGGATACGCATCTTGTGACCTCAGGATAGTATTTGATGAAGACCGAGGCCTCGTAAGGTTCGTTCGTTATGTCGTACTCTGCTTTTTCAGCCGGAGTGAAAGGTATCTGAGCGAGGTACATGCCATCTTCGGCTCGTGTTTGACACGCCATACCAGTTTGGAGCTTATAGTCTCCTTTTTTTCTGAACACCGTTGCACAGGCTCCACAAAAGCCTTGTCTACAGCCTACGCCCCTCACGAATTTGTATCCAGCATATTCCATTGCCGTCAGAATTGTCAGATCAGCCGGAACCTTGTACGCTTTCCCCATAATATAGATTTCGATCCAATTCTTGATGTCTTTGGCATCTATGCCGGTCGTTGCTGCTTTGTTTGCCTCGGCGATCCGGTCCATAATTGGGCTTTTGTTATCTTCCATCATTAACTCTCCTGTTGTTCGATCAACGATTTGCGCTGGAGCAACGGCCTTGGATCAATATAATTCTGATCAAATCCATAGAATTCATTACCTAAATCAAAAGCAATCGCCATCAGTTGTGTGATATAGAATACTGGCATCTCTTCAAAGTCAGGATGCGATGCCTTTACTTCTTTTTGACGATTGTCGAGGTTAAAGGCACAAAGTGGGCAGACTGTAGCCAACGCCTCAGCACCTTCTTTCCGGGCGTGAGAAAGGATGTCGTATGCTAATTCAGCAACGATTTGTTTTTCTTTAACGGTTTGGTAACTGCCACAGCATACCCGCTTGTAGGGGGTATCGACAGAATCTGCGCCGAGTGATTCGAGAAGGTCTCGTTGTATTGTCGGGTCTTCTGGATCGTCGATGCCGACTTCTTGAGGCCGTAGTATCATACATCCATAGTAGGGAGCGATCTTCAATCCTTTCAGGGGTTTCTTTACTCGGGTGCGGATCTTTTCGAAACCCAGGGTTTTCAGGAGTTCGAGAAAGTGGAGGACTTCGACTTTGCCTTGATAGTCCTCTTCCCGGTACATGAGGTCGTTGATCTTCTTGAGGTCTTCGGCATTATCCTTCACGCGCAGGCTAGTGCTCTTAAGCGTATTGAAACACATGGCGCATAGTGTGACCAGGCGATTTTCGTTCTTTACCAAACCATAATCATTCATTTCCTGAACCCGTATGAAGTTTCGCACCGATGCCACATGGTGGATTAAGTCGTCGTCGGTGAGGGAGAAGACGGTGCCGCAGCAATTCCATCGGGGTATTTCCAGCAATTCGATACCCAGTGCCCGGGCCGCGGCGATGGCCGATTTTTCAAAATTCTTTGCGGTTGTTTTCAATGTGCATCCCGGGTAGTACGGAATTTTCGAATTGTCGGTGGGTGTTGATTTCGTGGTTTCTGTTTTTATCGTAGTCATATTCTTCCTCCTATCCAGTGAATTTTCGGCAGGCACTAACCAATGCAATTTGGGGAAGGCAGGCCAGCTCTTCTTTTGGTATCGCTTTGAGATCGATGTAATCTATCGCTTTGCGCAGTATGATTTGCCTTAAAGCCTCGGCCACTTTGGAGACGTCAATCTTTCGCGGGCACCTTACTGTACAAGTAAAACAGGAAGCACATACCCAGACTGCTTTGAAATCAAGGACTTCTTTCAACCCCAATTGGACTAGCCTCATCCATTGCGAGGGAGTTATGTCCATTTCTGAGACAAGAGGACAACCTCCCGAGCAGGTCCCGCACTGTTCGCAAAGAGTGACGACCTCACCGCTCAGTTCGTTGACCTTGTTCAAGAACTTGTCGTTTTCGGGCGTGATTTCAACCTTCTTGATCATGATGCCTCCTTGACCGTATGTTGTCCAGCTAATTCAAGCGGTCCGAGCGAAGCCATTTCATCAATGAATTCATTAACAACTTTTTGAAACTTGCCGCCCTCATTGGCTGATATCCATTCCAGTCTTACTCTTTGTGGCGCGATGCCTAGTTCTTGCAGCAGGTTCCTAAGCAATGCTATTCTGCGGTGGGTCCGATAATTCCCGGTCACGTAGTGACAGTCGCCCGGGTGACAACCGGCCACTAGTACGCCCCAGGCGCCTTTTTTGAGCGCGTCTAAGATCAGCTCTGGATCGATTCTGCTTGAACACATAGCCCGAATGACTCGGAAATGCGGTTTCATTTGGAGCCTCGCTGTGCCTGCGGCATCGGCTCCGGCGTAGGAACACCAGTTACAGCAAAACGCAACTATTTTGGGTTCGGTATTGCTTTTCATTTTTCCTCCTCACCAAGTGCGGCGCCAACCATAGCTCTCAATTGATTGTTCATAAACCAATGCTGTTGTGAAGCTCCGGAAGGACACGCAGCTGAGCAGGAACCACAGCCTTGACACAGCATTTCGTTCACCTTGGCGATTCTCTTGTCATTCTCTATTTCAGTCTTTATTGCGTCATAGGGACAGACACTCACGCAAGTTGCACAACCGCTGCAGAGGTCCTCATCGACAACCGCGGTAATCGGTTCGACTTCATAGATACCTTTGTTCATCAACCTTATTGCTCTTGCAGCTGCAGCGCTTGCTTGGGCCACGGTATCAGGAATGTCTTTAGGGCCCTGAGCACAGCCGCATATGAAAACACCATCGTTGAGCGTGTCGACAGGCTTGAACTTCGGGTGGGCTTCCTGAAGAAATCCGCCCGGGCTTTTCGTCATTCTCATAACCTCGGCTATTTTGCGCGTTCCTTCACCAGGCTGCATGCCTACTGAGAGGACAACAAGGTCGAACTCTGATTCAATTATCTGTCGCGCCAAGGTATCTTCCACTTTTACGGTTACTTTCTTGGTTTTGGAATCCTCGATCAATTCTGCAACCCGTCCTCTGACGAATTTCACCCCGGTTCGTTGCGCCCTTTTGTAGTACTCTTCAAAACCTTTGCCATAGGCACGGAGGTCAGTGTAGAATACATATACGTCTTTCTTTGGGTCTGCTCTTTTGAGGAGTTGCGAGAGTTTGGTTGCATACATACAGCAGATTCTTGAACAGTATTCATTGCCGATCTGCTCATCGCGGGACCCGACGCACTGGATAAACGCGATTCTGTTGCCTATCTCTCTTGTGGGTCGGCCTTCGGCTTCGTGGACGATCATTCGTTCCATATCCAGTGAAGTTATTACGTTTTTGTTGGTACCAAAGCCATACACCTTTTTCTCTTTGGCGTCAAAGATATCATAGCCGGTCGCGACGATTATCGTGTCCACCTTTATTTCTATTTTCTCGGGTTTCTGGTCAAAATCCACAGCGTCATGCGGGCAGACGGTCTTACAATTACCACACTTTTCTTTCTGTAAATAGATGCAAGTGCTTTCATCGATCACGTATCGGTAAGGAACGGCAAATTCGAACGGTACATAAATCGCTTTCCGGGTTGTTAGGCCTTGTTCAAACTCATTGGGGAGCTTGACCGGGCACTTTTCCTCGCAGATACCGCAGGCAACACATTGGTCATTGACGTACGTGGGTTTCTTGTTGATCGTCGCCTCAAAATTGCCGAGAAAACCGCTGACCTTTTCAACCTCTGAATTAGTGTACAATGTAATATTCGGATTGCTCGGAACGTCAGCCATCTTCGGGGAAAGGATGCATGCCGCGCAGTCTTCGGTCGGGAAGGTTCTTGAAAGTTGTGCCATTTTTCCGCCGATCGTGGGTTCTTTTTCTACGAGGTGTACCTCAAATCCGGCATCGCCAAGATCCAAAGCGGCCTGAATACCCG
>JBAUFP010000289.1:0-11689 GCA_049679205.1 bacterium
GAAGGCTATCGCCTTATACCCATTGAGGCAGTCAAGAAGAATCCCTATCAGCCGAGGGCAAAAATTGATGCTTCGGAAATCAAGGATTTAGTTTCATCGATCAAAGAAAAAGGTGTGATTGAGCCCATCGTTGTTAAGCGCAGTGATGATCATTTCATACTTGCGGCGGGGGAAAGGCGCTTGAAAGCGGCACGTGTTGCTGGATTGAAAGAAATCCCTGCGATAATAATGGATTTGAACGACCAGGAGCTGCTTGAAATCGGTCTTATTGAAAATCTACAGCGTAGGGATCTTAATCCGATCGAAGAGGCGCTTGCCTATGAACAGCTAAATAAGAATTTTGGATTGACCCATGACCGGATTGCTGTGCTGGTAGGAAAGGATCGTTCAACAATAACCAACGCAGTGAGATTGCTGGTTCTTCCTAAACGCATTGTTGAGTATCTCCACCTCGGCAAAATGAACGCAGGCCATGCCCGGGCGCTACTCGCCCTCGATGGCGAGATAAAGAGACTGGAGGTCGCCGACCGCATTGTGAGAGACGGCCTATCAGTTCGGCAAACCGAAGCCTTGGTAAGGAAACTGAACAGAAAACCACGCATTATACCGGCAAAGGTAAAGGAACCGAATATCGTTATGCTCGAGGAAGAACTCTCCAAGATTCTACGGGCAAAGGTCAGTATTGAATGGAAGAAGAATCGGGGGTCGATAGTAATCAATTGTTATAATGTAGATGATTTCAACCGTTTATACGAAATCCTGAAACGGGTGCGCTAGCACGTATTTGCTCGCAACTCACAGAATTCCATCGAAGCCACTGGCACGCAACACTATCGAGATAAGAGTTGGACTGGTTATTTCTACATTATCGTACGTCGTTTAAGGATACATTTCCTGCCGCTCATATGACAGTTATCATGAAGAAAAATCACTTCAGGGAATCACCCTCCCCTTTACCCCGTGGAATAGAATTAGTGTATTCCACAGGGTGAATCCCCTCCCATCACAGGGAGGGGTAATTGTGGGGTTAAATTATCTCTTGCAGCAGAAACGTCTATTGACTTAATCCCAATTATTCAGTATAATTTTTAGAAATGAACGTGCCTGAAGTAATCGTAATTTCGAAGAGCAAATACGAAGAACTCGGCTCTCTTCTCGAAGATTTCTGCAATCAAGCAAATACAATATGGGCCTTATTCACAACTCTTGCTGGCCAGCTTGTGGTACAGCGTGGTTTTGTAGATTCGTTTGATGTGCTAACAATCAACGCAGTTGCTTGCAGTATATTCAATTCCACAATGGAGTTGGCACATATTGTGGGCGACAAAAAGTTTTCCAGTTTCCTGCAAGAGGGTGTGAATGCGAGTATGTATTACACTTGCGTCAATGACGATTATCTGCTGGTCACGCTCTTTGATGATCGAACATTGCCGGGTTTGGTGAAGGTTGCATCCGTTGATTTTTGTGCCGAAGCGGTAAGGGTTCTGGAAAACGAGGTATGAGCTATAGCCACACGCTAGAAAATTTCTACACCCATAAAGGAAACGAGGTTGCGTTCCTGGCGGCAAAGAAGATTGTTGAGCTGCCTGGTGAGGTATTCAATCCCTTTTATGTATATGGGGCAGAGGGGTTGGGTAAGACACATTTATTGAATGCCATTAATAATGAGTTGAATAAGGAATCCGCGACTCTTTTCTTGTCGGTGAAGGAGTTTGAGAAGAGAATAGACGAGAATGCGTCATTCGATTCACCTTTGATCGTCGATGATCTCCATACGATCCACAATGATTACAAGGACAAATTGCTGGGCATCGTGGAACGGGCTGTAGGGGATAACGTACAGATATGTTTCTCGGCTGATGTTGCACCGCAGGATATCAGTGATTTCAGTCCTGTATTATGTTCTTTGATTGAGAGTGGGTTAATATGCGACCTGCAACCGGCTCTACAGAAAGACCGCGTTGAGTTGATCAAGAAGAAGGCAGAAGATGCAGGCATCATTCTCCCGGATGATCTTGTGGAGACCTTGGCGCAGGTCGGCACTGGGTCGATAACGACCATTATGAATATGATTAACCGTCTGATCACCTTTTCATCGTTGGGTAATCTACCCAGCGACATAGATACGATAAAATCAATGCTAGGGGAATTTTATCCGAAGAAAAAAGTCTGCCCGATACCTTCGGTATTGGCGATGCTGAAAAGTGACGACATTTGGGAACTGGTCAGCACAAATCCCGCTGATTTGAGGGGTGAGTATGAGAAGAAGATATACGCGTGGGAATTGAAGGGGTTTAACGTGTCGCTGCTCAGGGACCAGATATCACGTGACGAAACACAATTGAAACAAGCGTACGAGGATTTCGTATGGAGGGTTCGCAAGCTGATCGAACTTCAAAGGATCTTCCATGACGATCTCCATGAGGGGGATCGACTAGAGGCAATGCATATCGAGTCGCTGCTCTTTGACCCTCGGAAGGTTGGGGAAATAGAAAGACTGTTCGCACCCGGCGATAAGGATGACCGAAATGGCAAGACATACAGGAAATTCAGCGAGTTCTTATTTGGCGCATGCAACCGTGAAGCATGGAACACCTATCATGATGAGGTACTAGAAAATCTGGGTATACACAATCCATGTTTTGTCTTCGGAGCGAAAGGAACCGGCAAGACGTTTTTTCTTGAGGCAATATGTGATGATTTGCTTTCCCGCGAAAAGGCTGTTGCGTTCTGTGATTTGGCGAACAAAGATGCAACTTTGAATGTTGATGATACCGAAAGAAATGACGTGCTGGTCCTAGATGATTTTCACTCGATAGTAGAAGAAGAATCGCGTATGAATAACATCGTGACGGTGATAGAAATGTGCATGCAGTCGAACAAGCAGGTCTTCATCGGCTCTGTGCCTTGGGAAGAGGATCTGCCGGATCGAGTAAAAAGCATAATGGACAAGGGTTTGAAACTAGAACTGGGCAAACCTTCTGCCGATGTTGTCGTAGAGTATTTACATAAACATTTACCTGATGAAGCGGCTGAGATTATTGAAAGGGGATTACCTGCATTCGTCTCATTTTATGATATTGATTACTACATCCAAAGTTCGGCCCAGACTGAACGTCTGGTTGTGCCGCTTGGCTTACCGGGTGAGGATTCTCCCGTGGGAAAAGAGGTGCCGGTTGTCGAAGCCGAGGCTGTGTCTGTTGAGGGAGCGGGTGCACAATTAGTGTTAGAGCGTGGCTCCGCAAATATCGAAAATGAAAGCAAATACGTGATGCCCGAAGGATCAACCGAACTGATTGAGGAGAAGTTCTGATACAGTAATGGTTTAGAAGAGACAGGAGAATATTTTGGCAATCAAAGGGTCATTGGTTGAAGCATCGCTACCCGAGGTCATTCAGCTTCTGGCGTATTCACTCAAATCGGGTTGTCTTTCGGTCACCGATGGGAGGAATTTCGGTAATATATTCATGAGGGAAGGACGCATTATCTATGCCACGGTTCTAAACCGCAAAGTTCGTCTTGGTGATAGGATGATTAAAGAAAATTTGCTCCAAAGGAATGTTCTGGACGACGCACTACGACTTCAAAGGGAAAAGAAGAAGAGAGTTGGTGAAATACTGGTGGAGTTAGGCGCGATATCGAGACAAGACTTAGAAGGGCAATTACGGCAGCAAATAGAGACAACGATCTTCACGATGCTGGCATGGCAAAGTGGGTATTTCAATTTTGAAGAAAATTTGCTGCCCGGACCCGAAGAATTCACAATAGATCTCTCCGCACAGGAACTTTTGCTTGCCGGAGCGAGACGAATCGAGGAGTGGCAACAGATAGAAAGCAAACTCCCGCCGGCGGAGACCGTGTTCGTCAAGAATGAAGGTCGTCATAATTTAACCTTAAACCCATCAGAAAGCAAGGTTCTGGAAAACGTGGATGGTATCAAGAGCATCGATGAAGTGGTCAAGACGTCCGAACTTGATTTCTACGAGGCATGCAAAGCGATTTACGTTTTGCTGGCGGCCGGTCTTATTGAAAAACTCAAGAAATCCGCTGAAAGAAAGCGCGAAACCGGAGATATGAGTGAATATAAGAACATTGGTTACGCGCTCTATAAGACCGCGAAATATGATGAGGCCGAACGTGAATTCAAGAAGGTGCTTGATAGTGAACCCCATAATGCTGAAGCAATCTTCTATCTCGGTTTGATCGAAATGATGCGGGAGCACACAGAAGAAGCGAAGCGATATCTGGATATGGCGTTGGAGATCGAAGAACGATTGGCGATACTGATTAACATCGGTTATCTATGCAACCAGATGGGGTGGTACGATGATGCCCTGGAGTATTTAATACAAGCACAGACGATCGAACCTGAGAATTTCAAAGTAGCTATGAATCTTGGTGTCACACAATACAACAGAGGAGATTTTGATAAAGCCGCTCAGTCATTTGAACAGAGCCTTCGTTTGTACGAACATGCAGTAACGCCTTTTGTTTACCTGTCGCGTATCTGCGTGAAGAAGAATGACATTGAAGGGGCAGTTGACTGGCTCAAGCAAGCGCTCGATAAATTCCCGCGGTCTGTCGCCATTAAGAATAATCTCGCCTTGCTCTATGAAAATACCGGTAAGTACGAGGATGCCGAGAAGCTTTATTGCCAGGTTTTGGCGACAAAACCTGACGTACCGATTGTAGTTAGAAACCTTGCTGACCTCTACTATCGATTGAACATATACGGGGCAGCTCGGGAGTACTACGAACAAATACGGGATGATAAACGAGACTTTTCTTTGCTGGTGAATCTTGGGCGTATCTATTTGTCACGGGGTGAAAGAGAGCACGCCCTGAGTCTGTGGGAACAGGCTCATGATCTGAGCCCGGATGATTACGATACGGTCCGGGACATTGAAACGCTGCGCGCTCTGGTATCGTCTCCCCGTTAGTCACCTGAATTGGTAATGAAAAGACCCGCTGCCAGTCAGGAGACGCAAGCACTTGAATTTGTGGAACTGCTCGCACGGAGTGTTGGTGATAAGATTGCCCGGAAAGCGAGTCGTCGTAAACACATCTCATTTAAAGGTGAGGTCGACCTGGTTACGCAGTTCGATCGAGAAGCCCAACATCTGATTCTTAAAGCCCTAAGAAAACACTATCCGGATTTTGGGATCTTGAGTGAGGAAGATGTTAATCAGCATACGGACCGACCCATTAAATGGATTGTTGATCCCATTGATGGTACAACTAACTTTGCACACGGGTTGCCGATATGGGCGATTTCGATTGCACTTGAGGTACAGGGTGCTGTCTCTTTGGGTGTTGTATATGACCCGAACCGCGGTGAGATGTTTTCAGGCCTGAAAAACCGCGGCGCCCGTCTCAATGGCAAGAGAATTCACGTTTCAACTACACGGCGACTGGAGCATAGCCTGTTGGTTACCGGATTCCCTTATGATATCCGTAGCAGTAAGGAAAACAATCTCCGTCAATTCAGCACCTTCGCAGTACGCGCCCGGGCAGTTAGGAGACTCGGCTCAGCCGCACTTGATCTATGCTATACGGCATGCAGCCGGTTTGATGGTTATTGGGAGTTAAAACTGTCGCCTTGGGACCAAGCAGCCGGCGCGTTGATATTGCGCGAAGCGGGTGGTCGGATAACCGATTTCTCGGGCCGTAGGTTCGATATCTACGGCGATGAGGTTTTGGGGACAAACGGCAAAATCCATCATCAGATGATGCGCGTGCTCCAGGATTTGGCGGGTTGATTCTGAAGAAATAGAGACCCCGATTGTATTCCCTTTAGAACTCCTGCTTGATTTCCAAACCCCCGGCATACTGTCTTCCGGTAAAGAAATAATCATCATAAACTTGAGATTTTTCATCCGTGATGTTGTGTACTGTGAAATATAATTTCAGAAAATACAGACGCAAACCTGCCTTTGTGTTTATTATGTAGTGGCGCGGCAGTGATGTTCCGGTGCCGCTTCTCTGGGAAAGATATCGGAAATCGGCAGATAATTCTAGACCCCCGATGCCTAACTCAAATGTATCAATGATACCAATGTCCGGTAGAAAAGTGATTGCACTGTCACTCGAATTATATTGCACATGTAATGCGTTTCGCAGGTCGATTCCACCAAAACAGAGACTGTTTCGTGCAGACATCTTCAGATTTGTTTCTTTGATATCCCGGGTCGGGGATATTTCGTAATCTTCGCCGATGTTCAGCCGATAAAGCCATTCTTTGTAAGCGCCGCCAACAGTGAAGCTGTGGTTGCGGACGTTCAAAGTTATTTCCAGATCCACAACCACTTTAGTGGTTTCGGCCGGGATATCAATCCTGTAGCTGGTCGGTAATTCTGGTTTGAAATACTCGCCGAGCGTGTTGTGTTTGACGCCGGTTTGAACGCCGGCTGTCGCTTCGATCCACGGGTCTGAATATGTGATGTTCAGAATGGGCGAGGGAAACCCTGTTCGTACTGGTGAACCCAACTCGAGATGAAAACCACTTATGTGGAGTTGGGCAAAGAGACTGGGTTTCAATTGCCTCCCTGTATACATTCCACGGACAATCATGCTGGGGAAATAGGTTATTCGGTCAAAGATGAATGATATCTCACCGGTCGCTTCCGACGATGTTTCGTTGTTTATTATCCAGTGACTGTAATCGAACATGCCGGTTGCTACAACCGGCGACGTGAATATCGCGAACCCGAGTCCTGGGGTTATTTGTGTATAGTCGTCGCGGCGTCGTAGGAGCTGTGCGCTGAGGTTCGGTTTGAGCCATAGGCGGGGGAGAGTTACTTCCGCAGTAACCTGCGCACTGCCAATATCCGTGCTATCCCATTCATTACTTCTCGTGAACTGACCGCGTGCACAGAGACTGTTAAAACAGAGACTGAGATCTCCACCGTAGAATTGTCCAGCATAACCATTGATCAGTAGTTCTCTCTCTGCCGGTTGGACCCACAGCACCGGTTCAGGAAGGCTGATCTTCGAGAGATCAGGTAAAGGGGGAAGAGAATCGTAACCGAATAAAAGTAACAGGTATAGCATTAGATGTTCCCGGTTTCTTTCAACCTGGGTTTTACAGCCGAGCAAAGGATCTTTTGATACGTCATGATGCTCTTCTCGCGACTAAAGTCGCATTTGGGGCACTGTCTATTTTAGTTTTGCGATATTCGAATCGTAGGGTGGTCTAACAATGAATCGTTCGGTTACTATTCCAGTTATCAGCTCAGATGGTGTTACATCAAATGCAGGGTTGCATATGCTAGCCGAGGGAGCGACGATTCTCTTATTATGGAATTTTCTGATTTCGTCTTCATGTCTTTCTTCAATCGGGATTTGCTCACCAGACGCGATGTTAAAGTCAAATGTCGATACTGGTGCGGCGACGTAGAAAGGTACACGGTAATACTGAGCGATTATTGCCAGGCCCTTGGTTCCGATCTTGTTGGCGACATCACCGTTTTGGGCAATACGGTCGGCACCCACGATCACCATGTTCATTTCGGGCATGAAGGTCCCAGCCATGCTGTCACAAATCGTATAGGTTTCGACACCATTCTTGGTTAATTCCCATGACGTTAATCTAGCGCCCTGAAGCAGCGGTCTAGTTTCACCAGAATATACTTCTAAATTCTTGCCTTCTTGCCTGGCCGTGTAAATTATACCCAGCGCTGTTCCGATGCCACTCGTTGCCAGAGCGCCCGCATTACAGTGGACCATGATCTTGGAATGGTCGCGAACTAGTTCGGCGCCCAGAGAACCGATTTTCTGGCAGGCCTCTCTGTCTTCTTGTTCAATCATGCGCGCCTCTTGCAGTAATTCAGTGTATACGTCTTTTGCCTGCTGTAATCTCTTCTTCATGCGTTCTATTGCCCAGAATAGATTCACGGCGGTGGGTCGTGCCGATTGGATAAGTTCACATGCTTTGGTGACCGCTTGGGCATTGCCTTGGTGCGCCGCTAACACCAAACCATAGGCGGCGGCAACACCAATGAGTGGCGCGCCCCGGAGATTCATGTTCTTGATGGCTTGGTGGATATCTTCTGCGGTCTTGAGCGTGAGGTACACTTCCTCTGCGGGTAATCTCGTTTGATCCAGAATCGTCACTTTGTTCCCGCTTTCGCTGTAATCGATTGTCTTAAAGCCCAGCATTATTGTTTGATGCATTTTTGGTATTTTGCGGCTTGAATTACGTTATGGAGCAGCATCGTTATTGTCATCGGACCGACGCCACCCGGCACCGGCGATATGGCGCTTGCCTTGGCGCTGACCTCTTCGAATTCTACATCGCCGATCAGGCGGTAGCCGCTCTTCTTGGTTATATCCTCTACCCGGTTCACACCGACATCGATGACCACAGCACCTTTTTTGACCATGGCTGCATTCACCGTGTGTGCCCTGCCAGCCGCGACGACCAAGATGTCAGCAAGCTTCGTGATATCGCTCATATTCTCGGTACCGGTATGGCAGATCGTGACCGTTGCGTTGGCCCCTGGTTTCTTTTGCACAAGCAGTAGCGCCAAGGGTTTGCCAACGATATTACTGCGTCCGACTATGACAACGTGTTTCCCCGCGATGTCGATGCCGTTCCGCAGTAGTAATTGCTGAATGCCATGCGGCGTGCCGGGAACATAGCGTGCCGCGCCGATCATGAGCCTTCCTACATTGATCGGATGAAACCCGTCAACATCCTTTTCTGGATCGATTGCGTATAGTACCTTTTCTTCATGGATGTGCCGTGGTAGGGGTAATTGGACAAGGATACCATGGATCATAGGGTCACTATTCATTCCGTTGATCAGCTTCAACAAACTATCTTCAGCGTAATCGGCATCGAATTTGTGCTTTTGCACATTTATCCCAACATTTGCACAAGCCTTTTCTTTACCTTTCACATATGATATTGATGCGGGATCGTCACCCACAAGTATTACTGCCAGCGATGGGACCAGATCATGCTTATCCCTGAGCTCGCCAACCTCGATTTTCATCTCCTGGCGCATTTTTTCAGCCAATTCTTTACCGCTTAGTATTATTGCCATTAAACCTCCCCATAGAATATTCTCTACCTTAGTTTAAGAAGAACCAAGTGGTATATAGTAGTGCTCAATATTACGAGCAATGTAATAATATTCAGAATGTCCACGTTGTCAATCTTGACTTTCTAATCAAAAAATGTAAAATTAACCTAAGGAGGATTAATGGCTAAAGTCAGAGTCGCAATAATTGGCGTCGGTAATTGCGCTTCTAGTTTGGTCCAGGGAGTCTGCTACTATAAAACGGCCCAAGAGCGAGACATTATTCCGGGAATAATGCACACCCGTTTGGGTGGTTATCACACTGGGGATATTGAGTTTTCTTTTGGAATTGACATTGACAAGAACAAGGTGGGTAAAGATTTGGCTGAAGCGATATACACCAAGCCGAATAATACCTTTAAGTTTTGTGACGTGCCAAGATTGAACGTTCCGGTGGTGAGGGGCATGACCCATGATGGGCTGGGTTACTATTTGTCGCAAATCATCCAGAAAGCGCCAGGGCCAACTGCTGATATCGTGGGTTTACTGCGTGAAACGAAAACGGATGTGGTGGTCAATTTCCTCCCGGTCGGTAGTGAAGAGGCAACAAAATGGTATGTCGAACAGGTGTTGACTGCAGGTTGCGCCTTTGTTAACTGCATTCCGGTTTTCATCGCCAGCGAGAAATACTGGCAGAAGCGTTTTAATGAAAAGGGCCTTCCCGTAATGGGTGATGACATCAAATCACAAGTGGGTGCTACGATCCTGCATCGAGTTTTGGTCAATCTCTTTAATGACCGGGGTGTGAAGCTGGAACGAACCTCACAGTTGAATGTTGGTGGTAACACAGATTTTCTAAACATGCTTGAACGTTCACGACTGGCGTCGAAAAAAGTCTCCAAAACACGCGCCGTGACTTCTCTTCTGAAATATGACATCGGTGCTGATAATGTATATATCGGACCTTCGGACTACGTGGCGTGGTTGAAAGACCGGAAATGGGCACACATGAGGCTCGAGGGCCGGACCTTTGGTGATGTGCCGCTCAATATTGAATTGAAACTCGAGGTTTGGGATTCTCCCAACTCAGCAGGTGTTGTTATTGACGCAGTCAGGTGCGCAAAACTGGCTCTTGACAACAAGCTCAGTGGCGCGATTGTTGCTCCTTCTAGCTATTTCTTCAAATCGCCACCCGTGCAGTATCCCGATTATATTTGTCGTGAGAAGACCGAAAAATATATCAAGAAGTACGGAAAGGCAAAGAAGCGGAAATAGAGTAGTCCTTGTGCACGGTGCCAAACGCGGCGTATTCATAAGTTTTGAGGGCGTTGAGGGTTCGGGCAAGACAACCCAGGCTGAAGCGCTGGTTGCGTGGATGGCCGATAGGCAGATACCACATATATTCGTGAGAGATCCCGGTTGTACAGAAATTGGAGAGAAAATAAGGGAGATTCTCCTCAATAGAGATTTGCGCGAGATGCATGAGCGCTGCGAAGTCCTTCTGTTCTTGGCGGCTCGTAGTCAACTGACCTATGAGAAAATTCTGCCGGCACTGGATGAAAAGAAAGTGGTGGTTACTGACCGCTTTTCTGATTCCACTTTTGCCTATCAGAGTTATGCGCGTGACCTGCCGCGACGCATGATCGCAATCTTTAACCGATTCGCGGCGGCTGGTACCAAACCTGATTTGACTTTTCTCGTCGATATCGATGCGTCAGTACGTAAGGAGAGGGGCAAATTTAGAGACCGCATGGAGACCGAGGCCGAGGCTTATCATCAGAAGGTACGCCAGGCTTACCGGTTGCTCGCGGCGCGGTCGAAGAAGCGTTTCAGAGTTCTGGATGGCAAGAAATCGATGGAGGTAATACACGACGAAGTGATTCATCACGTCCAAGAACTCTTGAAAAGAAAGGGGTACAAAATATGAAGAAATCTTTCATTTTACTAGCACTGATTCCCCTCGTATGCGGGATCTTCATCGGGCAAGTACTATGGGCAAGCCCTGATACTTATTCGATGCTTCGTGTTTTCAATAAGATTCTTAAGGATTTGGAGGATAATTACGTCATAAGAATCGGCGCCGATAGTCTGATTGTTGGTGCGATCGATGGCATGATCGATGTGCTCAACGATCCTCATACTGATTACCTGACTAAGACTGAATATAGTGCCTTGCTTGAATCAACAAAGGGTGAATTCAGTGGAATCGGCGCAACAATTGGTCGTCGCAATGAGCAGATTACAGTCATTTCACCTTTGGAGGGAAACCCTGCACACCGCTCGGGTTTGCTGCCCGGTGATGTTATTCTCAGTGTTGATGGCGTTTCGACCGAAGGCAAAAGTGTCGACGTGGTGGTAAAGGAGATTCGGGGCGAAACTGGAACCAAGGTTGTGCTTACGATCCAGCGCGCGGCGATCGATGAAGCGTTTGATGTTGAGATAACACGCGCCATCATCCACCTGGATGCGGTTCCTTATTTCGGGATGCTTGATAATGACATTGGCTATGTGTATTTGCGGAACTTCTCTGTTTCCGCTGACATGGAGCTCAAGAAGGCACTCGATTCACTTTTCGCAATGGGTGCGAAGAAATTGATCTTTGATCTACGGCTCAATTCTGGTGGTTTACTCAATGAGGGACTGACCGTGAGTGAGCTGTTCTTGCC
>JBAUFP010000290.1:0-3079 GCA_049679205.1 bacterium
GGATAAGGTTGATTTTGGCATTCTTCTGTGTTACAGTGGGCAGGGAATGGTCATGGCCGCCAACAAGGTGCGTGGTATAAGGGCAGCATTCTGTATAAACGACGAGTATGCAAGGTTCGCGCGCGCACATAACGACGCCAATGTTCTGGTCATGCCCGCTGGCTTCGTTAAGTTCGGCAAGAAGATGAGAAGTATAATCGACACATTTCTTACAACGGAATTCGAAGGTGGTCGCCATCTTCGACGTATAGAGAAGATCAGGAAATATGAAAGTTCTACCCATCGCGTTTGATTCTTTGGGCGTACGCAGTATGGCCACCTATGTTGAAACCTCGGATGTCCGGATCTTTATTGATCCTGGAGTATCAGTTTCGCCGGACCGTTATTCATTGCCTCCTCACCGTATTGAGCTGGACCGGCACCGGGAAATGTGGGAGTCGATTACGCGGTGGGTAGACATGTCAGATATCGTGGTCGTCACCCACTATCATTTCGACCATCATAATCCAGACCGGCCTGAGATATATAAGAACAAGGATGTTTTTTTGAAGCATCCGCGCGAGTTCTTGAACCAAAGCCAAAAAGAGCGAGCGGCAACCTTTCTTAGCCGTATCGAGCCGTATGCCAAGTCTATCACCATTGCTGACGGTAAGGCTTTCAATTTTGGCAATGCGCGTATAGCTTTTTCCGAACCAGTCCTGCATGGGCGCACTTCCAAACTCGGCTATGTCATCCAGGTCATGGTTGAGGATGACAAGCGTTTTCTATTCACCTCAGATGTCCAAGGGCCCTTGAATAGCGGGGCATTGGATTTTGTGTTTGAGGCTAGTCCGAATATCATGGTGGTTGACGGCCCGGCGACCTATCTGCTCGGTTCTCACTATAAGAAATCAGACATCGACCTGGCCATTGAAAATCTGAAAAAGATAATCGACGGCACAAAAATGACTCATCTCATTCTTGATCATCATTTGCTTCGCGATTTAGACTGGCTTGATTACGTCAAGGACATTGGTAAGGTGAGACATGGCCTGACCGTCAGTTCGGCCGCGGGTTTTTTGGGTAAACAAGAGGACCAGCTCGAGGCCAAGCGCAAAGATATGTACGACGGACAGCCACTCTGATCGGTTGAAATGTGGATAAATTTGTAAAAGCTGTGGATAAGTTTTTTGCATGAAATTTCAAGACTTTTTTAAGGATTTTAATACATACTTTTATGGGTTATCCACAAACTCTTGCAATAACGCGATATCTTTACTGTGCCTTTTTAGAGCGACAAGGGTCATAAAACATGAAGAAAAACGACATCAAGGGGATTGAAGAACTCCAGGAAAGTCACGGGAGAATCTGTAAGGAAATAGCAAAGGTCGTGATCGGCCAGCGCAAGGTAATTGATCAGGTACTGGTCTGCTTATTCTGTAATGGACACTCCTTGATCATCGGTGTACCCGGTCTTGCTAAGACAATGCTGGTCAACACCATTGCCAGTATTCTTGACCTTTCATTCAATCGCATCCAGTTCACGCCGGACTTGATGCCCGCGGATATCACTGGAACCCAGGTGATCGAGGAGGATTTGAGTACGGGGCGGAGAAGCTTCCGTTTTGTGAAAGGCCCGCTGTTTGCCAATGTGATTTTGGCCGACGAGATCAACCGCGCACCGCCCAAGACACAGTCTGCGCTCCTCCAGGCGATGCAGGAATACAAGGTGACTTATGGTGGTGAAACCTATGAATTATCATTGCCTTTTTTTGTACTCGCCACTCAGAATCCTATTGAACAGGAGGGGACATACCCATTGCCTGAGGCGCAGCTTGACCGGTTCATGTTCACCATTCTGATCGATTATCCAGCAGTTGAGGAAGAGATTGAGATCGTCAAAACAACCACCTCAGCATATGTGTTTGAGCTGAAAAAGGTCATCGACGCAGAAAAATTCCTGTTGTTCCAACATCTAATAAGGAGAATGCCGGTTGCCGATGATGTTATCAACAAGGTGATACGGCTCGTTTCCATGACCCGGCCGAATAATCAGGATGCACCGGAGAGCATCAGGAAATATGTTGCCTGGGGCGCAGGCCCACGCGCGTCTCAATACCTGATTCTTGGTGCCAAGGCGCGCGCCGCACTGGATGGTCGTTACGCGCCTAATATCGAGGACGTCAGAAGCATTGTGCATCCGGTATTGCGGCACCGCATCATCACTAATTTCGCCGCCGAGGCCGAAGGGATAAAGTCGGATGATATAGTTGCAGAGTTGTTGAAAACATCTTGGTAATTGTTTGATTTATCAAACGTCCCCGATGAATCGGGGGACTACAGGAAGGTTGTAGGCGATGAATCGGGCGATTACAGGGGAATGTTTGCCCCGATAAATCGGATGACTACCTGAAAACATCTTGGTAGTTATTTGATTTATCAAACGTCCCCGATGAATCGGGGGACTACAGGGGGAAGTCCTGTTCGATGGATCGGACGACCACGATTGAGATTTTTTCTGTAGTTGTCTGATTTATCAGAGAAGACATATCGACATTTCTTGGATAGCTTCAATGCTTTAATGCTGGGTGAAAAGAATGAAGGGAATCAAGAATATTCGCCTTAAAGAATACGATTATGCTTCTAATGGCTACTATTTTGTTACAATTTGCACGTACTATAATAGGCCGTATTTGACCGGCCGCATCAGGGATGTTGTTACTCAATACATCGAGTGTATTTCGGACACAATACGAGGGGCAAGCGTCGACTATTATGTTGTAATGCCGACACATCTACATGTAATCTTTGTTCTACAGGAGTGTAAACTTAAACTTGGGGAGATCGTTAGAAGATTGAAGGCGGTCGCAAGCAAACAGTCAGAGATTAAGCTCTGGCAGCCCAACTACTATGAGCATGTTATAAGAGATGAAAAGGCATTGAATAGAATACGGCAGTATATTGTGAATAATCCGTTGGCAGAAAGGATAGATTGCAAACAGTTTTATCACATGTGAAACAGTCGTTGGGACGTTGGGTTTCTTAAACATACTTGATAAATCAAGGGACTACAGTGGGATTGCACCTGATAAATCAGGGG
>JBAUFP010000291.1:0-4091 GCA_049679205.1 bacterium
ATCTTGTGTAAGTGCTCACAAAGCTCACTCTCCATACCAGGTAGGATTTGTTCCATTATTTCAACTACTGTAACGTCACTACCGAGCCGGGAGTAGATCGTCGCCATTTCCAGACCAGACGCACCCGCACCGATGACCAACAACTTCTCGGGAATATCAGCCATTTCCAACGCATCATCCGTATCGATTATGTGCTTATGATCGAACTCTAAACCAGGCAAAGCAATCACTTCGGTACCGGTGGCGATTACGATATTTTCCGCTTCAAATGTTTCTTTCGCGCCTTCGTTTTCAACTTCAACCTTATTGTCAGAAACAATCCTTGCCCTACCTTGCTTCCATTCAACGCCGTTGGCCTTGAATAGGTACTCAACACCGGTTCTCAACCTTCTTACGACATTTTCTTTCCAGGCGCGTAGCTTATCCAGGTTATAACCATTGAAGGTGATATCAAAACCCATACGCTTAGCTTTTTCCAAATGGTCAACCATCTCAGCTGCGTAACTAAGAGCTTTTGTCGGAATACACCCCCAGTTAAGACACAAACCACCCAATAACTTTGACTCGATAACCAGGACTTTTTTCTTTAACTGCCCAAGCCGAATCGCGCACGGATAACCACCCGGCCCTGCACCGACTACTATGACATCGTACTTATCCATGAGCTATTATATGAAATTACTCATACAAGTCAACCAAATGCTGATGAAAAGTATCTTGATCCATGATACATGATTCATGATTCACGATACAGAAATAACTGAACATAAAAGACGATGCAAGATGCAGGATTCACGATTCATGATTCAGGATGAAAACATGGAGCACGATACATGATTCATAATATGCAAAGACCATTGATACACGATCCAGGATAAGAACCACCGGAGTTGGAATCAGAATGTACATTGGCCGATATTCTTTGCTGTCTATTTCCTCCTAGTGAGATGGCCTCTCTCAACAGATCTAATAAAATTTGCGATCTTTGCACCCAATTCTTCATAGCTACTTTTAAGATGGCTATGTAAATCCGCATCATTCAGCGATCCCGTATCAAAGAGCAAATCAATATGTTCCCTTGTCTCATCGCACGAAGCCTGACTATAGATTAGATACTGCAAAAAATCCTGTTTATAGCGCCGTCTTCCAAAACCTTCTACTATGTTACAGACAATAGATTTGGATGAACGCCTGATTTGAGAACCCTCTTCATACATCTCAAACCGAGGTAGTTGATTTAACGTCATCGTATGTATTTCAACTGCTAATTTATGACCTAGCTTGTATATTTCTAGATCCTTATAACTTTGCATTACTTTCTCTCCTTTCTTTTATCATGGATCTTGAATCATGAATCTTGGATCATAAAATTCGAATCTGGCATTCGAATTTTATTTGTTTTTCAGTCCCAGCAGTTGTCCGAAGCTTTTGAGGCAGTAAAAAATAAAGTTTGAGTGATAATCGAAGTTTATACGAGGTACTAAAAGTTCTACCCAAAACTTATTTTGTTTTACAAAACTGAATAAATTCTCAATGTCTTGATCACCTAATTTACTGGCGATCGTGCGAAGATTCATGCCAATATCGAGTTCTGACACCAGGGCGCTGCGCCAGGTTATTTCATAATCACTGAGGCTGTGTCCGTTCCTCAGCGTTCTCGTCAGCTTATCAACCGCAATTTCAGAACATAACAGACCATAGAAGATACCGCCGCCTGTAGTTGTTTTCACCTGACCGGCAGCTTCCCCCACGGCAAGGATACAACCATTGGTGCTCTTCTCGATTGTCCCGTAGGCTATTGGTTTGATACCGATGTCTTTCGTTTCGAATTTCGATGATTCACCAAGCCTCTGTTCGACGAATTTCCTGAGCCATGTCTTACCCTTCTGAGCAAGGATGACACCGATCTTTGATGTCTTTTCCCCGTACGGGATGACCCAGCCAAAAGAACCCGGAGCAAAGTCCTTTCCGATGTGGATTTCGATCTTATCACGTGCAGAAGGAACCGGCAGCTCAATCTGAGAACCGTATAAATAGTAAGGAAGATTGCCCAAACCAACCTTGCTCTGTAATTGGTAATCAACACCAGTAGCGATTACAACAGCCTTTGTGTTGAATTCTTTGCCGCTCGTTTTGACCGAGTAGAAATACGATGCTCCGGTGATATCCAGAACTCTCTGTTTTAGGAAAATATCGACGCCGCATCGCTTAGCCTGCAGAAACAACTTGCGGTCAAAGACGTCCCGGTCCACAACATAGGCAAAAATATCCTGTGGCTCGTATACCAATCTTTGTCCAAACGGCGAGAAGAACGATACTGAATCTACACGCGCGACAATAGATTCACTGGGTAGATCATAACGCTTGAAAGCAGCTTTGCCAATTACGCCCGCACAGAGTACGCTCTCCCCTATATTCTCTTTTTCATCGAGGAGACAGACTTTGAAGCCCTTGTCTGCTAATTGGTATGCGGTATATGAACCGACCGGCCCGGCGCCGATTACTACAACATCGTATCTACCCTTCACGCTCAATTATAGAGGCAAAGCATTGAATGTCAATACAATGCCTTGCCTTCGATTACGGTGATAAAAGAATAGATTACAATGATGCAATTAAGTCATTATGTCATTGGATCATTGCATATACATAGTCATTGAGTCACTGAGTCATTAACAACGAGCGTCAGGAGCGTTGTGATCGTTTGTAGCGTTTTGAGCGTTGGAATCGATAGATCGGTGAGATTGCCACGTCATCCCGATTCCTATATCAAAAAACAGAATGGAACGGGACTCCTCGCAATGACGGAACGTTTGTGGCAGCGTTGGGCGTTAAGCGTCCCAGTGGAATATGCTTCGCATTCCACAGGACAAGTCTCGCGTACTAAAGTATGCTACGCAGCCAGGCTACTTCGTTGGCTATGCCTTTCTCCACATCGTATTTCGGCGCATAATCAAGGAATTTCTCTGCCTTTGAAATATCTGCTGCAGTGTGAATTACATCGCCTTTTTGTTTTTCAATGTACTTTTTCTTGGCCTTTCTTTCACAAACACGCTCAATAATGGCTATGGTATCGATAACAGTGATCCTTGAACCACCACCAATGTTGAACACTTCACCTGTCGCCTCCATATTCATTGCAGATATGTTCGCGTCAACAATGTCATCAATATAAGTGAAGTCCCGTGTCTGATTCCCATCGCCGAAAACTAGAATTTCTTCATCATGTAATATTGCCTTGATAAACTTATGAAATGCCATATCCGGGCGCTGTCTTGGTCCATAGACCGTGAAATAACGCAAACTAACCGTCGGAATACCAAAGTTTTTATTGTAGAGATAGCAAAGATGCTCAGCCGCGAGTTTAGTAACGCCGTACGGCGAGATCGGCATCGGTCTCATTTCCTCGTGAGTCGGATAGGATTCGGCATCACCGTAAACCGAAGAGGATGATGCGTATATGAATTTCTTAAGCCGCGCAGTTTTGGCCGCTTCTAACAGTCGTTGTGTTGCGCGGACGTTATTTTCTGTATAGATCTTGAAATTAGCACCCCAACTGGCACGGACGCCGGCTTGCGCCGCCTCATGATACACGACATCGATATTCTGCAATACTGTTTCCAGATTGATTTCCAGAATGTCGGCGTCATGAAAATCGAAAGAGCTGTCAGAACGCAGCTTTTTGATATTGGATTCCTTGATCGCACGGGGATAATAGTCAGTGAAGCAATCGACACCGACGACCTTATGTCCTTCTTTGATCAATCGCTCGGCTAAGTGGGAGCCGATGAAACCTGCAACACCGGTAACCAGAATCTTCATTATTATTTCTGTTTCTTAGGTTTGGGTATGGGCAGTATCGGACATTCGCAGAATAGCCATTCAACAGGTATTGAAAATTCATCGGCAACATTCTGCAGGAACTCCTTGGGCACAGAACTATCAGCTTTTTCATACTGATGATATTCCTCAAAAGTCATATTAAGGTATTGAGCGAAATTTACTTCATCAAAATGCATGCTCTCACGTAAAGCCCAAAGTCTGCGGTTGGGTGTCTCAATGTGGTTAATGATAAGATTCTTCATATATAC
>JBAUFP010000292.1:0-3850 GCA_049679205.1 bacterium
TCGACCCCTATTTTCCAGCTGCTTGATGATATCGATGAACCGGGTTCGATCTTTTCGGTTGATATTTCAAGTGACGGCTCGCTCATCAGTGCCGGAGGCAAGGCCGTGCACGCACGCGAATTCGGGAACGGTGGTGAGGTATATGCAATAAGCACGGTGACGGGAATCGCTGAATACGGACGAAGAGTTCCTGCTCAGTTCACAATGTCAGCAACAATACCAAATCCGTTCGTCACGCATCTCATGATACGGTTTTCCATACCGAGAAGTGGTCAGGTATCAATTAAAGCATACGACGTTACCGGCAGGATCGTTACCAACATAATGAATGAACATGTTGAGACCGGTATGCATGAAGTCAGCTGGGCTAGTATTGATGACCACCGCCGCAAGTTGAGCTCCGGAATATACTTTCTACAAATGGAATATGAGAACGAGACCATTACCAGTAAGGTTAGTTTAGTCGCCGAGTAGGACTATTTCAGTTCCACGAGCAAGCGGGTCGCGGCATCGTCGAGTGCCTGCTGGGGCGTTCTTTCCAGCCGCATTGCCTCTTCCATGGCTTCGTTAAGATATATGCGTCCGGTAAACCATTCCTTGACCTTGGGTTCGGTTTGAGCGAATTCAAGTTGTGCAACAATTTTTTCGTACTGAGGATTTTCGATGACGAATTTCTTGAACGCCTCGGTCTCCGTGGCACGGCGCCTGGTCGGTAGGTAGTAACTAGCCTCGGTCCAACGAACCTGGTTCTGGGGATCCAAAAACCACTTAATGAATTCCCAAGCGAGTTTTTGCTGCACCGCACTGGATCTCTTGAACATACCGATATTCGTACCCGCAATCACTATTGCCTCTTGAGGACCTTGGGGGAAGGCCGCGACTCCCATTTCGAAAGCCCCCTTGCCTTTCATAAAAGCCCAGGAAACGACCGAAGCCGGGATCATGGCGACATTACCGGATAGAAACTCATCCTGACGCTGAAACCCCGGACTCAAATAGAACAAACTATCCCTTACCAGGTCAACGAGATATTCGATCACCTGAATGCCTTCGGGTGAATTGAAACGCGGTTCACTCGTGGCTTCATCATAGAGGATGCCCCCGTGCTGGTAAAGCATCGTCGAGAAATACCAAACATCAATGGGCCAGGAGGTCGGCCACACACCAGACTCCCGGACGCGCTGACAAACCTCCCTGAATTCGGACCAGCCCTGTGGGAAACTATCAACACCGTTTTTTTTCAATAACTCAACATTATAATAGAAGACCGGGATACTCTTGTTGAACGGCAGCGTTACCAAGACCGAGTCATAGGTATTATCCTCAATGAAAACCGGATAAAAATCCTCCAGATAGAACCCAGTTTCATCGCGAATGAATTCTTGCATGGGTAGTAACTCACCTGCTTCCCAGAACTGATCGGTCCATGATTCATACATCTGGGCCAATACCGGCGGAGAATTCGAGGCTATTGCACCCATGAGTTTTTGTGCAAGCACGTCATAGGATCCCATATGCACCGAACGCACGCGTCCTTGTGGGTGCAGGCGGTTGAAATCGCTGATCATTTCATCAAGCCGCCGGCCGAGCGGACCACCCATGACGTGCCAGAAGTCAACAACTACCCTGTCTTCTTTCTTGCAGTCGGTGCTCAACAGGAGTAATAGAAGAACAAAGACTAGGTGTATTTTATACATAGACCTGCGGTGTGTTTAAGGGTTGCTCGGCAGCGATTACCAATCAGGACTGAGGGTTAGATAGAATTTCCAATCGGATTTTATTCCTTGCTGATAGGCCGCCTCACTCTCATACCATCCACGCAGATTATGCGCCCGGGCAAAATCCAACCTGAAAATAATATACAGAAACTGAAAACGCAATCCGGCCCCGAGACCCAGCTTCAGGTCATTTAGGCGAAACCCGCCTTCGGTTTCCCATAACTTGACTGAATCAGTATAAGCGGTTCCGAAGTCGGCGAAGAAGTCGCCCCGTATGTTGCGGATCTCCATGGGTATGGGAAATGCAATACTGAGACGGTCGATAAAAGGAAACCGAAACTCGAGATTAAAGAAACCGATCTTTGAACCGGTGAACGCGTAGTAGTCGTAGCCGCGCAAAGAATACGGGCCACCGATGGACCAGTAATCAAGATCATCGCCGAAACTCGCCGCGAAGACAAACCTTGAAGCGAGGCTCGCCCTTGGTGACACACCGAAATACCGCCGGTAGTCGACGATCGCACTCCTAAAATCCTTACCACTGAATAAGGTCGAGTAGGCACTGATACGGAAGCGCCGCCCGTCATGTGGACCCATTGGTCCCCATTTGATGTTGTCGAAAACCAGTGCCACGTCTGGGTAGAACATATTGTAGCTTTCGTCGGTCGATATGTTAGAGTAGTAGCGCGGGAAATAATCGTACCACCTTGTTTCGTATAACTTATACGCGTAAAGCCCTAACTCAACTCTGAAAAACCGGTTCAGCGGATACTGAATACTTCCACCACCGCCGAGATAGCGCCGCACGATCAGATCATAGTAGTCAGAAAAGTAGTTGAGATACTGGAAAAGCGCCAGACCGAAATCGGGCCTCTTTTTGAGATACCAGTAATTGATGAATATGTCCGAACCGGTCAGACTACCATAGAAATTTGATGCGAACTGGAAATGATGGTTGCCCAGTATGTCACTCACATTGATCTGCCCCACGCCGGAAAAACCCAAGGCCGAATAGTAAGAAGCGCTCGCCGTGAAATAGTCAAATGTGAACCGCGCCCGGTACTTTCTGATATCACTTTCATCCAGATCTTCGGGCACGTAGTAATCTTCGCTCGCGAGTGCGGTCGACTCTGGCTCGGCATATCCGAGCATCTTATCGAGAGGATCTTTCACAATGCAAATGTCATATCCGTAATCATTGTAGTAGCAGAAGGCAATCTTATTACCGTCCAAAGACACAGATGGATAGTAGATGCCGGTGAAGATATCAGTACGTTTGGTGATCCTTCCCTCTTCCCGCGAGTAGAAGTAGAGGTTGTAGGCCGAATCATAGTCAGCAACAAAGTACAAATCACCTTCGGGCGTCAATACGGGAGATGCCACATATCTTGAGCGTGGTGTCAACCGGGAGATATCACCATAGTCATAACTGAACACCGCATGGTTTCCATAGTAATATTCTTCACTTGAATCGGGCCGGTCCGATACAAAGACAATCGTTTCATCATTGAGAATATCTGGCTGATGATCAGAATATATATCATCGGTTATTTTTTCGAGGATTGCCGTCTCTACATTACAGATATAGATATCTGAATAGGCATCCTTGAGTCCGGCAAAGACTATCTTCTGCCCATCCGGACTGAATTTGGGCGCATATATACCATCGAGATCGAACTCCAGTCTTTTCTGCACACGTCCGTCCTGCGCGTGTACGATATACAGAACATCATTGCCGCGCGCCTTGGCGGCGAAGGTGATGAATTCACCATCCCGTGACCAGGAAAGGCCGCCCTCATAAAGATGCAAGCCCTCATACCCCGAAGAGTAAGATGAGGTGACCAATCTCCTGATCACTGAACCGTCGATGCCGGAGATTACGATGATCTCGGCCGTGCCCGAGCGATCACTGATGAATGCTACCTTATCACCGTTCGGCGAAATCGCGGTCGAGGCATGTTGATAGGAATTTGTCTTTTTGTGATCGTAAATGATGCGCGCGAATCGGTCGAAGTTCTCCAATTCGTCCACCTCTACCCAGTATTTTGTCTGATAGTACCTGAGCCAGCGTTTGTTGAACTCCTCCGGCGTAACGCCAAAGGCAGTCATGAAAACCGTCTCCAGATTTCTTT
>JBAUFP010000293.1:0-4539 GCA_049679205.1 bacterium
CTGCCGAACTCCTCGTTCACTGCCTTTAGGCCGTCTACATCCAGGAGAATCACGGAAAGATTGTGCTCATACCTGGAAGCGCGTTGTAGTTCGGTACTCAGCTGATTGTCAAAATACCGCCGGTTGAACACTCCGGTCAGTGTGTCAAGCCAGTTCTGTTGTTTTATACGGGAATAGAAACAGTTGGGCTTGATGAAATGTTCGACGAATACGTACGGATGAGTTTTCAATATTTCGATGAGGTCGGTTGAACAGATTTTGCTGACTTCGTACATGCATAGCAAGAAGACGCGAACATCGGGTTGGCGGTTGAAGTCGTCGAATTGAACCTCGTAATCGATAAAGGTCTGACTGCTCTCCAATAACACCCTAAGGCACTCACGGTTTTTCGGTAATTTCTCGTATTGGTTCTTTAGCCATTTGGTGAAATTCTTGGCCGGACCTGTCTTGCTGACCGTGGTGATTTTGTTTCTGAAACTCTTACGCAGTGCCTTGCAGGCCTGTTCATTTCCGATATAAATCACTTTTTCGCGACGTTCGATGCCATCGTTGATTAATGTCGAGACGTTGTCGAGCAGCTGTTCAGTGCCGCGGTACAGGTAGAGGGCATGCACTGGAAAATCCAATTCAATGCCTTCGTAACCGATTTTCACTGACTGTGCCATTACTTTCCTTGTTTACCCACGACTGATTCTAAGATATCTAGAGCTTTCGCGAGTTTTTCAATAGTATAGTTGCCCATATGTCCGATGCGGATGATCGTACCTCGTAAATTTGCCTGACCGTTGGCAAAGAGGATGCCGTGTTCTTCTTTTATTTTGTTGATTATTGGTGTGCTAACGACGTTTTGTGGCATCTTGATGACGGTCAGCGCATTACTTGGTTGCTCAGGAAAAATTTCAAAGCCCATACCGCGCACGCGTTCGCGAACGTATTCCGCCATTTCGGCATGTCTTCGGTAGTTGTCCTCGATGCCCCGCTCGAGAATCATATCAAGTCCCTTTTTCAAGCCGCAGAGGATGGTAATGGCCGGTGTAAATGGCGTCTGATTTTTGCTCCGGAATTTTTCATAGGTACTCATGTTGAAGTAGTACTTTGGTAAATCTGAAGACTTTGTGCGCTCGAACGCGCGCTTCGACAATGATACGAATGCAATGCCGGGCGGCGCCATGAACGCCTTTTGGGATGCTCCAACCAGGGCATCGACATTCCACTCTTCCTGCGGACAATAGTCAGCACCCAGACCGGCGACTCCATCAACGACAAGATATGCATCGTGCTGCCTGGCGATTTCGCCAAACTTCTGGATGTCGTTGAGCGCGCCAGTTGATGTTTCGGTCAGGGTCGTAAGTATTACTGTTCCTCTTGGAGCGTCTTTGAGTGCCTGCGCGATTTGCGCGGGCGCGATCGATTTACCATAATCTGCTTGAATTATAATCGGCTGGATCCGGTATGCATTGCACAGCTCGAGCCAGCGTTCGCCGAATTTTCCGGAAACGGCGACGATTGGCTTATCTTTGCTGGAAAGAAGATTGCTGCATGTGGCCTCCATTGCGCCCGTGCCCGATGACGTGAAGAAGAATATCTCACAGTGCTCGGCATGGAGGATTTTTTTGAGACTGTCCGTGGTTTGTTTGTACAATTCGCCAAAGGCATCCTCTCGGTGATAGAGAAGAGGACAGGCAGTGTCCTTGAGGACTTCCTCAGGAACATCGACCGGACCAGGCGTGAATAATATGTATTTACCCTTCATATTCACCCTGGCAGATGCTACACAGGCTCTTGCTTTTTTTGTCAGTGTCCTCAACCGTGTTCGAAAAGTACATTACACAGTGGGGATTCGCACAGTGGTTCAGCCCGAGAAGATGGCCCATTTCGTGCACTACTTCCTTGGCCAGACGTGCTCCGAGTTTTGGTCCTGACAAGCGGGAGATAGAGACTAACGCGATGTTGCGCAGGGGATTGGCGAGTCCGAAAATGAAATTCAAACCACGGGCATAGATATCGACATCAACGATCCCGATCCTAGGTTCTTCTTGAGAACCTGAGAGTTCGGATATCGTCTTTATTATGCATTCTGGATTGTACTGCTTGCGTAACTGGTTGTAGCTTGCATCCGGTATTTCGAAAAAACATGCGCGCCGGCTAACAGTATTCAGGTTTTCTTCTAACGACTGTGCAATCACGTTGAAGTAATCTATGTCTTTTTGTTGATATACCGCGGTCACTTCTATTTTTCAGACTTCTTGATGAATGGTGTGAAGAGGTCAATCGGCACCGGGAAGATTGTCGTGGAGTTCTTCTCGGTGGCCACTTCGGTCAGGGTTTGGAGAAAACGGAGCTGAATGCCGACGCCGGTTTCACCGATTATCTTCGCTGCTCGGTTAATCTTGTCTGCGGCCTGAAGTTCTCCTTCGGCATGTATCACCTTGGCTCTCCGTTCTCTTTCTGCTTCGGCTTGGCGAGCGATCGCTCGCTGCATTTCCTGAGGTATGTCGACATGTTTGATCTCGACCGTGGAAACCTTGATACCCCAGGGGTCGGTTTGCTGATCGATTATCTTCTGCAGCCGGACGTTTATTTTTTCCCGTTGTCCGAGTATCTCATCGAGTTCATATTCACCCAGCACGCTGCGCAGCGTCGTTTGCGCCAGCTGGCTTGTAGCATAGAGAAAATCTTCGACTTCTAGTATCGCCTTGGCGGGTTCGAACACACGAAAATAACCAACTGCATTCACCTTGATCGAGATATTATCCTTGGTGATGACATCCTGGGGTGGCACGTCCATGGTGATTACGCGCAGTGAAACCTTGGTCATTTTGTCAATGCCTGGCCAGAGGATGAATATGCCCGGGCCCTTAACTTTGATGAACCGACCAAGGCGGAACACGGTTACTCGTTCATATTCCTTTAAAATCTTGATGGAACTCAGAATAATCAAAACAATTACTACGATTACAATAGTAGTGACTCCCATGGGGTCCTCCTTTTGGTATATTCTATGTAAAGTCCTGAGAAAGTCAAGACTCTGCAAAGACGTGCGATTTTTTCCGGATACAACTGGGAAATTGAGATTTTCTCAATTCTGGTTAAATTAAGCCATGATTCTGTTATCATTCTGAATCTTTTCGTTTTTTATGTAGTTGCGTGGGAAAAAGTAGATAGATTTGCCAAGAAGTTGTTTGGTAAGGTGTTGTCAATAACGATTCCACCTCACCAGAATTCTATAGCCACCAACTCAACCCAGAACAACCCAATGAATCCCCAAATACCTAACATATCAATATATAATCTATGGAACCCCAGCAAGCCCCTGAGGGCAACCGAGAGATAGGGGGATTCGGGGTGTTTAGAGTGCTTCCTACATAGCCTTTGATCGATTTCAACTTTCGGGTTAGTAACTGTTGTGAATCTCCATGGATTCATTGTAATTTCTTTACAAAACCAAAAATCAATCTGACTGTACAAAGACCGAAAACACTGCCTGACGGATACCCAAGACGACCAAAGACATTGGGTGAACGAATCAAGAAAAAGAGGATGGACTTGGGGCTATTTCAGAAGGATGTTGCCAGAATGATTGGGGTGTCGACCGATACAATAACTCTTTGGGAAAAGGGTAGAACTAAGCCTTGCAGGAAGAACACCGGAAAAATCGAACTATTTCTCGAAGCATCCGCACAACTTCGGCAGGATGTCGCAGACAGCAAATAGGCAATAAGATGTTGAGGGTGCCGTTTGAGGTAATGATGCGTTGCGAGAGACTATTTTGCCAAGGTTCTACATTTTGCCAAACATTGACAGCATGATGGCTATCGGTATAATGAAAATGGAGGCATTATGAGTGCAGATTTTAACGAAATCAAAATCGTTGGTATTGATGAAAATGGAATCGTAAAAGATGATTCCTTCCTTTATGCTTATAGGCTTCCATTTATATTATCGAGTCGACCAGACGATACATGGGTTCGATTATTTGAATATGCTTACTACAGTCGGTCTCCTCTGGGAAGGCGTAAAGCGTTTGTATTGGTTGACCGTATTGTAGTGATAATGGCAAAAGACGAAAGTATAGGAGGTCATAGACACAACCTGGAAACTGCAGTTAAGAAAGCCAATGGTAACTATATAACTATGCTTCGAAAGGAAGAGCATCAAAAGAAGTTGGATGAAGAACGGAGGGAACAAGAATTGAAAGAACAGGAAGATACAATAAAGAAAATAAAAGAAGGGGGTAAGAAGCTTAAATTCTGACGATTGTAGTTTTTTGATAACTACGATAATACAGGGTCAACAGTCAATCTTGTTATTCTCGCAGGCTATATGAAAAAAATAGGCCCGAAAACCCGTTTTTTGTATCTTAATATATAATCCATGGGAACCCCAGTAGACCCCTGAGAGCAACCGGGAGATAAGGGAATACAGGGTGTTTAGAGTGTGTCCCACATGGTTTTTGATGGATTTTCACCTTCAGGTCAGTGGTTGTCGTGAATCTCCATGGATTCACTGTAATTTCTTTACAAAACCAAAAATCAATCT
>JBAUFP010000294.1:0-3502 GCA_049679205.1 bacterium
AACCCGATACCGAGTATGAGCAGGGGATCGAGAATGAGGTTAATCCCGGTGGCAATGAGCATGATGATCATTGGTATTATCATATCGCCGGCGCCGCGGAAGGCATAGTTGATGCTGAATGATAGTAATTGAAAGAAGAAACCCAGGAAGACAATACGGAGGTAGCTGGTACTCAGAGTCAGGATCTCGCCGCGCCCGCCCAGAAAGAACATGATCCGATCGGCAAATAATACACCGAGCAGGCAGACCCCAAATGCGATGATTGCGGCCATGGAAAGAGATTGTTTCACGACGCTGTTGGCACGTTCGATCATCCCGGCTCCGAAGGAATGAGCGACCAGGGCGACCGTGCCCGAGCCAAGAATTTGTCCGATTGCGAGAATGACGTAAAAGATATTGCCGGCGAGTGAAACTGCGGCGATCGCCGTCGCGCCGAGGCGGCCGACCCAGAAAATGTCGATCAGGTTGTAGCTGTTCTGCAATACGAAGGCGAGTATAATGGGCCAGGCTAGCTTGAGCAGGGTTTTCAGGACACGGTTACGGGTCAGACTAATGTTTGGCATTTTGACGCATGAGGATCAGGGCAGCATAATAAAAGGGCACCAGGGTTCTCGACTGACCTGATGCCCGAGTTTGTTGTCTTTACAGAACTGAGCGATAGCGATCCCTAAGTTCAGCTTTCTTGCCCTTATTCCAGCCCGATACTTTTGTAAAGTATCCGGTGACACGCGTGATGTGATCGACTTTCTCGCTGCCGCAGTGCGGGCACTGAGTTTTTAGACCGCGCGCCGTCTTGAAACAACCATTGCACGTGGTAAACTCCGGCGAGAAGGCAATTTGTGCATTACGCGAATTGCGGAACGTTTTCACAACGAAATTCGCGACCGATTCCTGGGGTGGTTGTGCTTCTCCCAGCCAGATGTGAGTAAGAGCACCAGCCTCGATAAGGTCATGGAATTTCCCTTCAAGCTGTACCCTCGTTATCGGGTCAATCGTCGTGCCCACATTCAAATATGTCGAATTAGTGTAATAAACCGCGTTGCCTTCGTGATTACCTTTCACGATGTCGGTCGCTTGTTTTGGGAAATGCTCTAGGTCAAGGCGGGCAAGACGGTGAGCGGCTGACTCGGCCGGTGTCTGTTCCATCACCAGCTTTATGTCATGTAGCTTGGATAATGCCTTGATGCGTAAATACAGATAAGATAGCACCTTGAGCCCAAAGCGCAGCGCCTGTTCGTCTTCGTGCATTTCTTTCCCGGTGTGGTACTGGACGAGTTCATTCAGGCCGAGCAGGCCGACCAGGAATGTAGCACGGTAAAGCCTGAGATAGGCTTCTCCATCGCGTTCCATGGTTAAGAGGGCAAGCGGTCCCTCTTCCTTCAGCGCAACCAGCTTATCGATAAACGCCTTCTTCTGTTTATGGGCTTGGACTACGAGGTCGAGTAGCTCATCCAGCTTCTTGTACAATTGATCATCACTGCCGTTTGCGAGAAAGGCAACTCGGGGCAGATTCAGGGTTACGTTTTGCAGTGCGGTGTAGCGCATTTTCCACGGCGTATGTGCATCCTTCAAATCGTTTTCGTCGAGCTTGAAGGAAAGCCGGCAGCACTCGGAAATTTTTGCCGTCTGGCCACGGTCAAATACATAATACGTATTGCCGCGTTTGGATGACACATCAGCAATATGGTTGAGAAAATCTTCCCAGCCCGGAGTTGTGAAGAAATCCTCGGTTATGTGCACCAAGGGTTTGGGGAAGAAGAACGGGCGTCCCGTTCCATCGCCGTCCATATAAATGTCAAATAGCGCCCATACAAACTTCTGGGCATCAGTTACATAATCACCGTATTTCTTGCCGGTATACTCGCCACCCGGTCCGATCGCCGGGACATCGCGGAAGTGCTTTGGTATTTCCCAGTAAAGGTTAATGTCTGAAAAGATCGCCTGTCCACCCCGCGCCACTGACTGCTGGGAATATTCGAAGACTAACATCTGAGCGAGTTGATGGATATCACGGTCTGACATTCCCGTTAAAAAAGGAGCGAAGAAAATATTTATTGCATCCCAGCCAATCGCACCGGCAAAGTGTCCCTGCAACGCCGCGGAAAATTTGACCATGTGGGCTAAGAGTGTATCCGGGTGCCGTGCCGGTCGGGCAATTGACAGGGCATTCGGTAGATTCAGACCAAACTTTTTTACGTATTCAAGCGACTGCCCTGAGCAGTAAGGGCGGTCACCAAACCCAAGGTCATGCAAGTGTATATCGCCCCGGATATGTGCGTCGGCCACTTCTCGGCTGAAAACCTCGGAGAGCATATACTGCTTTTTCACGGTTTCCGCGATGGTCATATTGGTTGCTTCAGGATTATGTGGAATGTTTGCGTTTTCGCGATTCGCAAAGAGAATGATCTTATCCGCATCGTAAAGCGGGATACCCAATCTTGTGTGGCGCAACCTTGAATTCTCCAAACCGTGTTCGATTAGTTTAACATTAACGATCTCGCGGATGAGCGAGGAGCTGACGAGATGAACGTTGGAATTAAGGATCGTCTCCTCGGTTTCCAGAGATATTTTTTCGGCAAGGCTACGTTCCAATCCGGTTTCATTTTGCAGTGCTTTGATTATGCGCTCACGGTCCCAGGCAACAAAGTCATCATCCGAGGTGCGTACAAACAGGGCATAATCAGTTGTTTCTCTTTCTTCTGGTTTACGCAGGAGCAATTGCTTCTTACGCAAAATTTCACGCTGCTTTCTGTACAGAATATAGGCTTTAGCCGTACGTGCATGACCAGATTCGATCAGGATTTTTTCCACCGCGTCCTGAATTTCTTCCACTTCTGGCGTAACATCACCTTTTTTTGTATACAGATAAAGGACTATTTCATTAGCCAATTTTTCGGCCAAAATCTTGTCTTCACCACCCACGGCTTTAGCCGCCAGATAAATAGCAAGGGCTATCTTTTCCTTGTCGAACGTGACTATCTCACCATCTCTTTTCTTCACATACTGGAAAATGCTTTCTCGTGGAATCTCTTCAGAGATGCCGATTCTTACCGCTGCCTTGTCCTCCATTTTCGCTCCTTTTTTATTTTTTTCAGTTCATTGGCAAACTTGTCGATGTTGGTGAATTTCCTGTAAACCGAGGCGAAACGCACATAGCCGATCTCGTCGATCTCCAACAGGCGATCCAAAACCATCCTTCCGATATCTGCCGATTTTATTTCCGTTTGATATCGGTCGGACAAAATGTCCTCGATATCGTTTACTATCGACTCAATTTTCTCCGCCGCTACCGGCCGTTTGCGACAGGCAGTGGCAATTCCGTTTAGTAATTTGGCTCGATCATAGGGCTCTCTTGTGCGGTCTCGTTTGATGACAACGAGGGGGACGCGTTCGACCATTTCGTAGGTCGTGAAGCGAAAACGACACTTGCTGCATTCTCTTCTCCTCCGAACGACCGACCCTGCCTGAGAGGTTCTTGTTTCGAGAACGCGGTCTGAATCCT
>JBAUFP010000295.1:0-2879 GCA_049679205.1 bacterium
GTTCCTGCCTCCCCGAAAAGATAGTTCACACCGTCGACGTCGAGAAATCTCTGCAGTTCGAAAAAGAATTAGGCTTGCCCTATGGTGTATTGGAGAAACTCACCGGGTGTAGTGAGCACCGAGAAGCCGATCCTAAGATCAACGCTTCTGATCTTGCTGCGGTGGCGGGTCAACACGCGATTGCCCGGGCAAGCATTGCATCAAAGGACCTTGATCTGCTGATTTTCTGCGCTTGTAGCCAAGACATTAGCGAACCCGCAACGGCGAATATCATACAAGAGAAAATGGGTGTATTCAATGCTCAGGTCATGGATGTGAAGAATGCATGTAACGCATTCATAAATGGCATTGACATTGCGGATTCGATGATCAATTCTGGAAAAATTGAAACCGCGCTCATCTGCAGCGGTGAAGTACTTTCCCGGTATGTCGATTTGGAAATAAAAACCCGTAAAGATCTCGAGCTACGTGCGGCCGGACTAACGCTGGGCGATGGCGGCGGCGCCGTAATTCTGAAAAAGAACAGAAATAATAACCAGGGTATAAAGGGATCTTGTTTCACATCAGACGGTAGCCAGTGGCGGCTTGCTACGGTGACCGCAGGCGGTACCATGTACCCGCGTGCTCCGGTTGATCCAAGCCTTACTTTTTTTCATTCCGACAGCGAAAAGATTATCGCTCTGGCACGCGAGCGCGTACCGATCGTAATACGCAGATTACTCAGGGACGTCGGCTGGAGACCCAAGGATGTGGATCTTGTCGTTCCGCATCAGGTAACAGTAAGAATAGTCAAGGAAATATCACAAGCAGTTGGAATTGGATTCGAGAAGAACGTTATCACTCTGGACCGCTATGGCAACACTGCCGCAGCGAGTATACCAATTGCTCTGAATTGCGCATTTGAAGCAAGAAGAGTGAGCCCGGGTATGAAAATATTGCTTGTAGGTGGAGCAGCTGGATTTTCAGCGGGCGCCATAGCCTTGGTTTGGTAAAATCAGTAGACTATGCCCTGGGATGATACAGTCTGTGTATCTCTTTAAGGTATTCCCGGTCAATGTGCGTATAGATTTGGGTTGTCGAAATATCAGCGTGCCCCAAGAGTTCCTGAACCGCCCTGAGGTCAGCACCACCCTCCAACAGATGGGTGGCAAAGGAGTGACGGAAGGTGTGCGCGGTGACTCTCTTCTTGACTCCTGATTTTATCATGTATTTGCGCAACACCTTACAGAAACCCATACGTGAGAGCTTATTACCCCGCGCATTAAGAACGAGTAACGTTGAGGATCTCTTCTTGAGCAGAACATGCCTTCCCATATTGAGATATTCCTCGATCGCCTTCTTTGCCCGGTTGCCAAAAGGTACGAGACGCTGCTTATTCCCCTTGCCAATAACGCTGATTATATTCTCGTTCATCTTCAAATCACTGATTGTCAGCATCAGCAATTCGGATATTCTTAGACCCGATGAATACAGTAACTCAAGGCACACGCGATCGCGCAATCCAAGCGGTGTGCCTTCGTTGGCCGATTCCAGAATCAGACCCACCTCGTCAACCGACAAAACCAGTGGCAGCTTGCGTCGTACCTTTTGTAATTCCAGATCTTCGGCTGGGTTTACGGCGATGGTTTTGCTGCGCAGCAAAAAACGGTAGAATGTCTTTACACTGGAAATCTTGCGGTTTATGGAAACCGGACTCAACCCCAGGTCAAACAGTGAATGTATGAAACCTCTGAGATCCTGCACGGTCACCGATAAAAAATTTTGATCGCGTTGTTTCAGATAGGTACCGAGCTGTTTGAGGTCGTAGTCATAGGCACGTATTGTTGCCAACTCATCACCCTCGGCAATAAGGTGATTCTGAAAACTATACAGAATGTCTCTAACGATCAAATCGGTACAACCAATTTACTCGGGTAATTTGTCAGATTAATGACCTTACCTTTCTCATTAATATAGATGACATCTTCAATTCTAACACCATAGCCCTTTGCCGGATAATAGAGACCGGGCTCAATCGTAAACACCATACCGGGCTGAATACGGTCCGTATTCGTTTTAAACAGATTGAAAAAAGGTCTTTCATGAACGTTGAGGCCCACACCGTGACCCAATGAATGGCAGTAACCGGTCTGGTTCTTCGGGTCGCTCAAAAATGTTTTGTGCCCTTCTTTTTCGAAGAATTCACATATTCTTTGCTCGACATCTCTGGTACGCCGACCGGTTTTCAGTAGCAAGAATGCATATTCGTACGCATTAGCTACGGTTTGATAGAGCCTGCGCACTGGCCGGGGTGCATGGCCGAAACATACGGTCCTCGTGAAATCAAAAAAGTATCCACCGCCGATTTCTTGGGGAAAAATATCAAATACGATAGGCTTACCTAGTTTCACCGGCTGCCGGTCCCGTCCGCTATTATGCGGCACGCCCGCGTCACGGCCCTGGGCAACGATCATGCCTTCTGAATCAATAATGCCGCGCGCGAAGAGTTCGCCTCTGATAATCCGCCGGAGATCGCCGATCAAGAGCTTCCTCTTTCCTTCGGTAAAAATTCCATCACCCTTGACACGACATTCGCGTACTGATCCGAGCATGGTATCGAATGCGTGGATCACGGCATTACGCACCCTCTTGATGCGGGCTATTTCATCTTTATCCTTGGTCGTGCGTGCCTGAGCGATTATTCCTTTACCTTCTCCACTGTATACCTTTATGTTCTTGTTGACACGTTGTATTTGCTTGGTGTAGTTATAGCCCTCGCCAAGAGGGAAATTACCGTAGAATACGACTTCCCCCTTTATTTTCAGATCCTTGAACAGCATGTTCACGAAGTGCGCATTGGCTTTGCGATAATCCCGGTACTTCTCCTGGAGCCGGCGGCG
>JBAUFP010000296.1:0-2088 GCA_049679205.1 bacterium
GTTTACCTTGGCGCAGCAGAGTCCGGGCCCTGTTCAACGTTCGGGGAGAACTTTATTGTGGTTTGGGCAATCGTTATTCAAAAGAGTACTACGGTGATGGCATAGGGCTCTACAATGCCCCTAACAATATATGGACAATCACGAAGAACCAGTGTCTTCCTTCGAACCATATATCCGAAATCACAGCAAACGAACACGGTGTCTTCGTGGCTTGCGGAAACCGAGCCAGCGAATCGAGGGGGTTCGGCTGGCTGACCAACCAATCAGAATGGATCAACTACTCGAGGGATTCAATATTACCATCCAACGAACCGATAATATCTTCCAATCATGTCCACCGGTGTGTCACGGCCCCAGATGGCAAAGTCTGGTTTGGATATAACCATTTTCCAAACAACGACTCTTCGATCATGGCGTTTTCCTTTGACCCGCAAACTGACTCCTGGTTTTTTATGCTGAATCGATACAACGGGATGGAAGGTTGCGAAGCAGTATGGGATATTGAGTTCGATAGAACCGGAAACATGTATCTCTCCCTTGCCGGGCCCACTGATAAACTATGGTTGATTGATTCGGCGCTGGATACTGTTTATCATCTGAACCCGCAGTTCAGTGTATTCAACGTGGAGATCGCCATTGATTCCTCAGGAACAATCTGGCGTACCCACACCGATGCCGGGCTATCCATGACCGACACCAAGAATACTCTTTTTGATCGCAATGACGACGAGTACCGTAACTTCACTACTGCCGACGGATTAGTATCCAATTATATGCGTGGTTGTCTGGTCAGCCCAAACAACGTTCTATACGTCGCTACCGATGCCGGTCTGGTTATCCATGACTCAACTTTCACAAACCGCACTGATATTTCTGATGCTGAGTTACTTGATCTGGAGCTTGATTCTCAGGGCCGGGTATGGATTCTGGCACGCGATGGCATTCACTATCTCGATCCTGTAACCAACAGTATCTCTCACTGGCGCTTTGCTGAACACAACATCAACATCAATTTTCTTGAATCCATCGGCGAAATGATCCAGGTGCAGGGTTTCGAATTCGACCCTTTACGGCATTGCTTTTGGGTCGGTGGAGAAACCGGACTACTCAGACTAAACATACAATACGACTCAATTCCTGAGATAGGGTCTGCGAATATATATCCTAACCCGGTGAGACAAAACACCGTTCGGATCAAGGATATTCCCTTGGATGCGCGGGTTGATATCTACACGCTATCAGGGCGGCGCATAGCCGAAGACCTCGTGCCGGATAATGTCTTCGGTGAGGTTATTTGGGATATTCCGACCGATGTCGCAAGTGGTCTCTACTTTGCGCTGGTAAAATCTGATCAAGGGAATCGAACCTATAAATTTGCCATCGTCCGATAGCATTAGCACGTCCCTCGACTCTCAAAAAATGAATACAGGAATTCATCATGCATGAATACAGCGTAACGAAATCGCTTGTGGAACTATGCAACAAGGAAGCCGACAAGAACAATATTAAAATGATCTCAAAGATATATCTAAAGGTCGGCAAATTCACGGGCTTTTCGCCGGATTCGATCGACTTTTACTTCGAGCACCTGAAAGTCAATACTAAGTGTAGTAGCGCCAAGATCGAGTTCGAAGAAATTCCAATCAAGATTAAGTGCCACGGATGCGGCAAGCAGCATGTAATAGATGAGCCAATACTACTGTGCCCGGATTGCGGTAGCGACCAAATCGACCTACTTTCCGGTAGAGAATTTTTTGTAGCATCGATAGAAGGAGAAGAGTCATGAAGAGGGTTAAGGTTTTGAAACCAGTGCTCGTATCGAATCAGCAACGGGCGAAAGAAAACCGGAGCATGTTCGACCGGATGAATAGCCTGGTAATCAACATTATCGCCTCACCCGGCGCCGGCAAGACGTCGGTCATCAAGAATATCGTAAAGCATTTCAAGTCCCGATACCGGATCCTGGTCATCGAAGGCGATATCCAGGGGCAGATCGACAGTCAATCGATCTCAAAACTGGGTGTCGATGTCATACAGATCAACACGGCCACCGAGTGCCATCTGGATGCTTTCATGACCGCCCAGGTC
>JBAUFP010000297.1:0-2052 GCA_049679205.1 bacterium
ATAATAAGCGAAGCAATATCAAATGAACAAATAAAGTTTAAGAATTGCAGCAATGTAGTCACATACCAGGATCCATGCAGACTCGGCAGGCATCTCGGAATATATGATGAGCCGAGAAAAGCTATCACAGCAGTTCCAGAGCTAAAACTCAACGAAATGGCGAGGAGCCGGAATCGCGCGATCTGCTGTGGCGTCAGTGCCTGGATGAACTGCTCTACATATTCGAAGAGTATCCAGCGGGCCCGCCTGAAAGAGGCAAAACAAACGAAAGCAGATATGCTAGTACTCGCTTGCCCGAAATGCGAGATTCATTTCCAGTGTGCCATGAACGACGAAAAGGCAGGCAATGTGGAAAAGATTGAAACAGTCCAACTCGTAACGCTTCTTGCCGATCTCATAAAGGAATCAGACAAATGAATACAACTCGCAATTTCCTGAGAACACATGTCATTGTTAAAAATTTGGGGCTTGGATATTGGAATTTGTGTGGTATTTGGGATTTTATTAAGTAGGAATCATGACTAAGAAGAAAATCGTCGTTGATTTCCGATTCAGAGATAAGCTCAATAAAGTACAGGGCGGGAAACATCACAACTACTGTTACCAGTGCAGCGCCTGTGTTGCGGTCTGTCCCGCTGCGCGATTTACCGAGGAGTTCAATCCCCGTATAATTTTGTTAAAGGCTCTACTCGGTATGGAAGAAGAACTGACCGGCAGCGATTCACCCATCTGGCTCTGCACGAATTGCTATTCATGCTATGAGCGGTGCCCTCAAGACGTGCGTCCCATTGAAGTCATAATCGCCTTGAAGAACATGGCCGTGGAAAGAAAGAAAGCGCCCGCCAGTCTGGCAAAACTATCTGAAAACATCGCGCAGACCGGAGTCAGTGTTACCATTACTTCAGCGGTCAATAGACGAAGGCAGGAATTGGGTCTTCCTGAATTGAAAACGATACCGATTGGTGAACTCAAGGAAATATTAGATGACCCGCAAGGGCCACCAAAGGAAAGTAATTAGAGAATGAAGGTCATTCCTTTTTGGGGCTGCATGATGCCTCTTAAATATCCACAAATGGAACTGGCGATCAGAAAGACACTCCCCAATCTAGGGGTGGAGCTGGTCGACATCGATGGATTCACATGTTGTCCTGACCCCATCTATTTCAAAGCCCGTGACAAAATGAAGTGGTTAACCATTGCCGCCAGGAATCTCGCAGTAGCCGAGGAAACGGGTCTGGACGTGATCACGATGTGTTCGGGCTGCATTTCCACTTTGAGGGAAGCACAATACACCCTCGACGAAGACCCCAAACTGAAAGATGAAATCAACAAGCGTCTAAGTAAGATAAACAAAAAATACAAAGGCAAGGTCAAAGTTAACCACGCGGTTGTCCTGATAAGGGACACCCTGGGATTGGATCTCGTGAAGAAATCCATAAAGAAATCGCTCGATGGAATCAGTGTTGCCATCCACTACGGTTGTCATATATTGAAACCAAGCCAGATCATGCATGTCGACGATGCTGATTATCCCAGTATCCTTGATGATTTCGTCAGCGCGATGGGGGCAACACCACTTGACCACAAAGAAAAGCTGTTATGTTGCGGCAAGGGTTGCATGGATGAGGATCTGCCATTGGACATGACCGAAACGATCTTCGCATCAATCGAAGCGAGCGGCGCTGATTGCATGGGGCTAGTATGTCCGACATGCTTCTCGTCATTTGATTTAGGGCAGATAATGATTTCCCGAAAAAAAGGGAAAAACATACAACATTCCTGTCATTTACCTGTTCCAGCTACTCGGATTGGCCCAGGGTTTGAGCCCGGAGGAAGTGGGCCTACACACCCATCGGGTAAAGGCAGATAAAGTTTTGGAGAAAATTGTTGGATAGTCTTATGGTCGGATTGTCTCATGGTCTCATCATACCATCGTCTGATGGTCGTAATGTCGCACTATACGACCATAGGACAATAGGACTATACGACAACAAGATGATACAAAAGGGGGTGATTGAAAATGCCGCAGGATGATTTAAGAGTAGGCGTTTT
>JBAUFP010000298.1:0-1856 GCA_049679205.1 bacterium
AAATACTAAACAATTTCAAAATCTAAAATTCGAATTATCAAAACACAACTACTGCGCGTTTTTGGATGAAGTCGGGGGCAGGCGGCGGTGGTCTATGCTTATTGTGTTGGACGTGAGGCGTCAAGCGTCATGCGTAGAGCATTCTGCTTGACAAATAACAACAAACTCGGTACCATTATCTAAACAGGAGGTGGATATGAGAAACGAATTTTTGGTGTTAATTGCTGTTTCAATTCCTGCTCTCAGTTTTGGCAGTTGGGATATTGAAGTTCCTTGTAGTGATTCCTCTGGCAAAAGCGCCGCTATTGGGCTCGATGGCAATAACAATCCTCATATTCTCTATTTTGTCGACGACGATCAATTTTATCACATTTACAAATCTGATAATCTGTGGTATGGACCGTATCCAATAGAAAGCGTGAATTATTTCACTTTCTGCCGGATGGTTGACGTGGCGATGGTCCGGGACACTGCGAATGCCATTATGAGTATTGAGTATACAGCAACCGGTGATTATTTAGTTTGGGGCAAGCATATGGGAGGTGGAATTTGGTCGACCCAGCAGATCCCAAATACCCTTGCGCCGTCTAACGCCGGAGGCTATTTAAATGTAGCTATCAGCCCAGGCGCCGGGAATTCCTTGTTCCATATAATCTACGTTCACTATAATTATGGGTCTTCAGTACTTTATTATCGAAAATTCGATAGCACCTGGACAATTGCGGAAGAAGTTTCTTCTGTCCCAGATGTATCATCCGGCTGGCAACACGACGTTGCCGTTGACGGCAATGATGATCCCCATATCACCTTTGTCTATTCTGATGAAGGCATAAAGTACCGAAGAAAGACCAGCGGGGTGTGGGAACCAGTGGAGTTATTATCCACCGCAACCGATCCAAGCTTCACATCGATCGCGGTTGACGAGGCAAACTATCCTCATGTTGCCTATGACAAAGACGATTTTGGCGCAGTGTGCTACCGGGCGGAAACGGCGAGCGGATGGCAATCTGAGGAGACGATTGGTGCCGGTGGTGGGTGGAACACGTACGGTGCGTCAATTGCTGTCTCTGGGGGAGAAGAATTCGTTGCCTACTATGCGGAAGGTGATCTGAAATTTGCGATGCGGACCCCTACTGGCTGGGTTTCTGAAGATGTGGATACAGTTGACGACGTAGGCACGCATACCTCGCTCGCTATTGATGTTGATGGCTATGCTCATATTGCCTATCGTGATGCGACCAACGAGTTACTCAAATACGCCAAGAGCACTGAACCGGTAGTGGGTATAACAGAGGCAGGCTGGGGATCAGATGTTGAGTTCTGCGGCCTTACGCTCCACTCATTCCCGAACCCGTTCACCCAAATAACCGATATCGGATGGCAGATAACAGAAAGCGGGGCAACGAACAGTGATGTAGATGCGCGTCTTAAGATATACGACGCAACCGGTAGTCTGGTCAGGGATTTTGGACAGATATCTGTGATCGGTTATCAATCATCGGTACAGTGGGATGGAACTGACAACACTGGGCAGAAACTTCCCGGCGGTGTCTACTTTGTAAGGCTGGCTGTGAGTCCATTGGGTAACGATGGATCCGGAGAGGAAGCAGACAATTACAGCGTTACGAAAAAGTTATTATTGATAAAGTAAGATCGTAAACGCGAACCAATCGGAGAATCGGTTTTAGGGAAGGTGATTGAATCCTATATACATAGCTAGGCATTGAGTCAGCGGATGCTTCGCATCCATCGATTACGGTGATAACTCGTAGATCACAGTGATAGTTATCAGTGATGATGTCGCCAAGTTATTTAAAGACGGGTTTCAGTCTGTATAGCCTCAGTGTAATTCGCGG